>VENG01000007.1:300000-385526 GCA_009711705.1 Bacillota bacterium | reverse complement strand
AATGACATAAGCCACCATATGCACTTGCAATACATTCCTGACCAGGTTGGTTTACCGGGCCGGTACAGGTAGGCAATGTCCGCATAATACCCAGCACCTAAAAGATGGTGCATGGTCATGTGTGGCCTACCGGTCCTTTGCCCAATCGCCAGGTTTCGTAGCCTGTTCACGATTTGGCAGGTGCTGGTTAGGCCGTTTTTTTTTAATGGGAGTGTAAGTAAGTTTGTGATGAAATCAATGACCTCGATTGGGCTGTTGCTCTACAAAAATTAATCGAACTGATTGAAGATACATTAAAAAAGAGCAATAAAATCATGCAAAAATTAATTAAAAGTCAACTACAACAATGGTTCGCAGGCTTTACCCAATTATATCAAGGCATACCTGCCTATTTCAGTCTGCGAAAGTTGAGTTATAAAGCTAAGATATTTGAACATGCTTTGGTCCTGATTTCTAGCTATTCATCAATAACTTTCTATTGGATGAGATACCAATAACTAACCAAAAAAACGCACCTAATACTGGCTGGTATATTATTGGATAAGAAGGCATATATGCAATAGTTAATATAAATGCAATTAATATCGCTTTCTTATAGTTATCGCTTCTAAATAATGAGACTATTGTTAAGAGTGTTTTTATTATAATAGTCATGAAAAGTGCTAATAAAATAATGCCTCCCACTAAATAGGTTTCTAAAAACATGTTGTGTGGTGCAAATGCTTTGTTTCTTCCTCTAATTTCTATTGCTGAACTTCCAGCTACACCATATGAACTTCCTACTAATATATTAACAGGATAATAACTACTTTCTTCTTTTGCAACTTCGATCCCCTCATTAGTCCTATCTATTAAACGCATTGATATATCCGTCAATATTCCAGGACCATCAGTATTATTATCACTTCCAAAAAAAGAATCTATAGATGTGTTAACATAGTTGCTAATATTAACCCTGACGCTTAAGTCTGTTGAAATAGTTATTATAAAAAAAATAGGCAATACAGCAATCATAAAAATAAAACTTTTCAAAGTTTTTTGGCTTAAAACTGCATTATTAAATACATTTTTAATATAGTTCAGACTCAGCATGATTATTGCTAAGAAAAATCCTGCTAATGCTGCTTTTGAAACACTTAGTATTAATAATATTATAGATGCTAAAAAATATATTACTTTCTTAACCCGCGAACCATAAGTTAATATAGCGAAGGTAAATAAGATTCCGGCTGCCATTCCACCTACATTTGGCTCCCCTAATAATGTTTTAAATCGAATCAAACCTCCGCGTATAGCAATATAATCATCAACTAGCCATGATAAATCTCCACCTAGAAACTGATATACAGCGGTAACACATCCTAATAATACTACTGTTAGCCAAATATTCATAACTACTTTAACCTGTTTAATATCAGTAATCAACACGCTCGCTAATGGGGCCAATAGTGCAACAAAAACAAATCTAATAAACCCGTTTACCGCCATCTCTGAACCATATAAAAAATAAGTATTAATAGCTATAAAAAAACAATATAATAAAAATAAATAGATACAAATCAAATTAAAACTCAGCCTATACCTATAAAAGAAAATAATTCTTAAATAAAGATATAGATATAATAATTCCCTAATTTTGAAAACAGAAATCCATGTTAAAACTATCTGTAGCTGATACAGTAATATTAATGTAAATAAAAGAACAAAAATTAAATAATCAATTTTACGGATTAAGGAAATACTTTTCATGCTAGTATTTTGTTTATCTAGTTCATTTACACCTATACTTTTTTTAATTGACAAACCATTAACTCCTCATTTTGCTATCTAATCTTGATTACTAATAAAATCTTTATTGTACAATCAGCATAAACTAAATTAAATTTGTCTTTAATTAGTAATTTTTATCATTAATCATTTTTATTATTTTTTCTGCCTGGACTTCATTGTTTTTGCTATTAATAACAAAAAGTCGTGCTTTTTCACCGAAATCTTCTCTTTCTTCTTCGCTTTTTTCACATACTTCTATTATTTTTTTTGATAAGCCTGCTGGTTGATGATTATCGATATAATAAAGATAATCATCATATTCATCGGGAATTCCTTTAAGTTTATACATAATAACGGGTTTTCCTGTTGCCATATATTCCATTGTTTTTGATGGAAAAGAATATTTCGTATATTCACCTTGATTTGTTCTAGGGTTAATTAACACTGTTGCTTTTTGTTGTAATTTACTGACCTCCGCCTTGGGTAAATACCCAAAAAACTTAATCCCTTTTTCTTTAATCGATAATTGTTTAATCTCTTCTTCAGCTTCACCAGATCCACAAATCCATAGTTCATATTTATCGTCATTAATCATCCTAAACGCTCTTAATAATTTTTTTATTCCAAATTGATAATGTAAGCTTCCAGTATATAAAATAATTTTTGTTGAGATGTTTTTTGTGTTAAATTTATTATTACTCTTTATATAAAGATCTTTATTAACAAGGCCCTCAATAACAATATAAGGCTTGTTCCCAATTTCAAGTGGGTATTTCATTTGTTCAGTTAATAGTACAAAACTATCAATTCTTTTTATATTTTTATATATTATCTTGTTATACATTTTACGAAGTTGTTTATGAAAAATACTAGAGCTTGATAAATTATAAAACTCTGGTAAATCTGTCACTATTAAGGTAACTTTAATATTTTTATTTAACTTAGTTATCGCTCTAAGAAAAGGCAAATACGTAGAATATATTATAATATTATCCAGCTCTTCTCCTGTTTTTATTCTCTTATTAATTTCTTTTATTACTAATTTACACCTAAGAAACTGCTTTATTAACGTAATATTTAAACAACCAACCTCTAAATTGTTAGAAGCATTATTGTGGCTCCAATTTACAGTTTTTAAAAATAGCTTTTTGTATTTATTTGGAAAAGTACCTACTGGAATAACGTTAATAATATCTAAATTAATTTTTTTATCTAAACCCTCAATTAGATTCCATTGAAATGTATTAGCTGCATTTGATAGTCCAGTATTACTTAATGCTAAAATCTCACTTTCTCTTTCTCTTCTAAATAAACATCCTAAAAATAGTACTTTCATAGTTTCACCTCCTATACATAAATCAATATAAAAACACATTGATAGATCCACTTCATTTATGCCTCACCTGCAACGTTAAAAATAATATCTTCAATATCTTTCCAACTATTTTCAGTTTTAATTTCTAGATTATTCTCACTTTTTCTTATTATCTCACCTGATAAAACTTGATACATCAAATATGCTAGCTCTTTTGGTAGAAAAGGATTAAAAAAATACGCATTTTCATAGCCATCTAATGCTTCTCTAGAGAAGGGACAATCAGCAGCAAGAATTATTGTTCCCATTTGACGAGCCTCGATCAAAGGCAAACCCACAGTTTCAATATATGATGGAAACAATAATGTAGATGTATTATATTTTTCCATGGTTAATTCAAATGGAATCTTACCCAGATAAGAAATGTTTTTATTGTTCTTTTCACCTTCAATAGTTAGTGAAATAGTATAATCTGTAATTCCCTTTTCTCTTAATATAGTACAGGCATCATATATACATTGATGGTTTTTATATTTATTATTACCTGCAGGATAGAAGAAACTTTTACTTTCAAATACGCTATTCTTCTTGAATTTGATGTAATCTTGTTGAGGGGGAAAAACTACTTTTATTTTTTGAGATGAGATATTAGTAGAATTAACAACTGCATCTTTTATCCAATTTGTTTGTACTATAGTTATATCTGCTTTTTTGATAGATTCTATTATAATTTTTGAAATAAAGTGTTGATAAATAGCTAAAATTCTTTCCTCAGATTTAAAAAATGAAAATTTTTTTACTTTTTGAAACGGTATTGATTGGTGCATATATAAAACCTGTGGACATTTCATTCCGAATGTTATTGTATTTTGCAATGAAAATATAACATCGGGGTTTAATTGTGACATAAAACTTTTGCCCTTATACAAATCAAATTTCAGTCGGCTTATCCAACTTTTTTTAACATTGTTTAAAACAAGAACTCTAATGTTATCAGTTTCTTCAATATATTTATCACTCAGCAAAAAAATCCATTCGTTCTCTTTCCTTTTCTCGGTATTGACTAGGTAATTATAAAAGCTCTTTAATATTGATAATGCACCGCCAGAACCTGCCGCTATGTCATTAACTACTATTCTCATTTTGCCCCCCACACTACCCTATTAACATAATCCGTATAAGACATAATTATCCTCAACACCTTATCTGATACATTAGGTGTACTATAATCAGCGACAAGCCTTAAAGTGCCTATTTCTTGTGTATTCAATATTTCTAGTCCTTGTAATATTCTTTCTTTTTTTAGCCCAACCATCATAGCTGATGCCTCTTCCATCGCTTCTGGTCTTTCATGGGCTTGTCTTATATTAAGAACCTTAAGCCCAAGAATTGATGCCTCCTCACTTATGGTTCCACTATCACTTAAGACAGCTTTTGATTTGATTTGAAGCTTTATATAATCATTAAATCCTAAGGGTTTCATCGTTTTTACCAATGGATTAAACTCAATTCCTTTGGTGTTAATCATATTCCTAGTCCTTGGATGGGTACTTACGATCACTGGCATTTTGTACTTTTCTGCTATAGCATTTAGGCTATCAACCAAGTCTAAGAAATTTGTTTCTGAATTTATATTCTCTTCTCTATGGGCGGATACTACAAAATAATTTCCTTCTTTAAGCTCCAATCTCTCTAACACATCTGATTTCGAGATGTCATCTTTTCTTGAGTTGAGTATTTCAAACATTGGACTCCCGGTCTTAATAATTCTATCAGCAGGCAATCCTTCTCTTAATAAATATTCTCTTGCAATATGGCTATAAGTTAAATTGATATCTGCAATGTGATCAACTATCTTTCTGTTTGTTTCTTCTGGTACCCTTTGATCAAAACATCTATTTCCCGCTTCCATGTGGAATATCGCAATATGCCTTCTTTTTGCTGCTATAGCACATAAACAACTATTAGTATCCCCTAGCACTAAAAAAGCATCTGGTTTAACTTCATCCATAATAGGGTCAATCTTACCTAGAATATTCCCTATTGTTTCAACTGCTGTTCCGATAGCTGCATTGAGAAAGTAATCTGGTTTCTTTAAATTAAAATCTTTAAAAAACACTTCATTTAATTCATAATCATAATTCTGTCCCGTATGTATAAGGATGTGGTCGATTGCATCTGATGCTTCTAATTTATTAATAACAGCTGACAGTCTAATGATTTCTGGTCTCGTGCCTACAACTGTCATCACTTTAAGTTTTTGCATAACTTTCAAACCTCCAAATAGTACGTATCCGGCTTATCTGGATCAAAACATTCATTCGCCCACATGATTGTAACCATATCTGCATCACCAAGGTTTTCAATATTGTGGGTATACCCAGTGGGTATATCTACTACTTCCACCCTATCTCCGCTTACGTAGTATTCTATAACCTCATTGGAGTCAATTCTTCTAAAACGAATAACCCCTTTACCACTTACCACAAGAAACTTCTCATTTTTTGTGTGGTGCCAGTGATTCCCCTTTTTTATACCGGGCTTGGAGACATTCACAGAAACTTGTCCTCTTTCTGGCGTCTTAATAAACTCTGTAAAAGAACCTCTATTATCTACGTTCATCTTAAGAGCATAACTAAATTGGTCTTTAGGTAGATAGCTTAAATATGTACTATATAATTTTTTTATAAATTCATTAGACATATCGGGAATAGAGCGCTCTTGACGGCTTTTCTTGAATGAGTAAATTAAATCAACGATTTCCCCAAGAGTAGTGGTATGAACGGATGGGACTTCACAGAACTTTCCATCCAAATTTTCATTACCGTTTAATGCACTTATCAATTCTTCCACTACATCATCTATATAAACTAAATTCATTACAACATTAGGATCATTGACAGTAATAGGTAAGCCTTGAACAATGTTATTACAAAATGTTGCAACAGCACTGTTATAATTAGATCTGCACCATTTTCCAAAAACATTGGGGAATCGATAGACCAGCACTTTTGCTCCGGTTTCCTTGCCATACTCAAAGAGCAGATCTTCGCCGGCCTTTTTACTTATACCGTATGGATTATCTAGTTCAGCCTGGATTGATGAAGACATCATCACGGGACAGGTGTTTTCATATTTCTTCAAAGTATCAAGCAGTGTTGATGTAAACCCCAAATTTCCCTGCATAAATTCCGATTGGTCTTTAGGACGATTTACCCCGGCAAGGTGGAAGACAAAATCTGTTTTCTGGCAATAACCATCCAATAAAGACGGATCTGTATCTCTACCATATTCCAGGATCTCGGTATACCCTCTGTTTTTCAGTTCAGCTTTCAAATTTTTACCGATAAACCCCTTTGCACCTGTTATCAAAACTTTCATGATTGCTTCCAACCTTTCAATTCATTTTGAATATAATCAAGGTTTAATAATTTGTCTTTAATTCGCTCTACGTTTAATCTTATAGTGTTATGGGAATTATACTCTTCTTCAAAGGATAACTTTTGGTCACCTTGTACAAAGTATTTGTCATAATTAAGATTTCTTTTATCAGCAGGCACTCGATAAAAACCGCCTAAATCTTGTGCAACCACGTGTTCTTCTTTAGTGAGAAGGGTTTCGTACAGCTTTTCACCATGGCGAGTGCCGATTATTTTTATCTCATTATCTACGCCAAATATTTCTTTAACTGCTAGGGCCAAATCTCCAATGGTGGAGGCCGGTGCCTTTTGCACCATGATATCCCCGGCCTCAGAATTTTGGAATGCAAAAATAACCAGATCAACCGCATCTTCCAGGCTCATCAAAAATCTTGTCATACTTGGATTTGTTACTGTTAAAGGTTGTCCATTCTTTATCTGTTCCACAAACAGCGGTATCACAGAACCTCTAGAAGCCATGACATTCCCGTAACGCGTACCACAGATAAGGGTTCTATCGGGATCTACAGTCTTTGATTTGGCTACAAACACTTTTTCCATCATAGCTTTTGAGATTCCCATTGCATTGATGGGGTATGCTGCCTTGTCCGTGGACAAGCAAATGACTTTTTTAACACCCATTTCGATGGCGCCTGTTAAGACATTATCTGCACCGAATACATTTGTTTTTACAGCTTCTAAGGGAAAGAATTCACACGATGGAACCTGCTTTAACGCAGCAGCATGAAAGACATAGTCAACGCCAAACATAGCGTTCTTAACACTTGCCAGATCCCGGACATCACCGATATAAAATTTCAGCTTGTCATTCTTATACTGCCATCGCATAGCATCCTGCTTCTTCTCATCTCGCGAAAATATACGGATTTCCTTTATATCGGTATTCAGGAAACGATTCATAACAGCATTTCCAAATGAACCCGTACCTCCTGTAATTAGTAAAGTATTATTTTTAAACATGTCAGTTCTCCCTTACAGCAAATTAAAAAAAAGTATATTTTCATTGATAGGAGGGAAACATATCACGTTTTAATAAGTTCGTCTTTAAGGTTTTTATATATGTTTTCCGTAATGTTAGCCGCTTTTTTAATTTGCATATCTGAAAGTTTCTTATATCCTTTTCCCACACTGTTTTTAGATACATTTTGGCATATTTTTATGATTTCTCCTTCGGATACATCTTCACCGACAAACGTTAATATTCTTTTTAGATTGTTGACCGGGTTACTAACAAAATCATTATATTCAATGGTAATATATTTGGATTTATCCATGTTCATAAACGACTTGTAAGATGCCAGCACGCACTTTTCCCACTGTTTAGCGGAAATTTCTATGGCATCCATCCTTTTCGAGTCCATCTCAAAGCCCTTATACTTTGGTCCCCAGTAAGATAATCGTTTTTCTTTATCAAACAGCTTGATAAGCCTATTTTTAAAATAGTTAAACGCATAATAAGGGACGTCGGATATAGGAATAAACCTTGCTTTTTTTAAAATGTAATCCAGTTCCAATGAAGCTTTCCATCTTATTTCCGCAGATGAGATAACATCAATAGGATCTCTGAAAATAAAAATAAACTTTACATCTTCCAATAACTCATTAATATAATCCACTCTAAGTGAATTTGCACAGGTTTTTTCTACAACATGACCCGCCTTATATTTATTTCTTACCCAGTCAAATTTCTTTTTAATGTACCTTTTGTTTTTGGGTGTGACATCATCTTTAGAAAATTCATCGTGACTCACTGTTTTTAGTCCATAACGCCAGATATAGTTGATTTCATCGCACGGCCATGTGGCAAAGCCGGGAATTTTTGTCAACATATCTCTTAACATATTTGTACCTGACCTTGCAGCTCCGATAATGACTATGTTACTCATCTAAATTTTCCCCAATCTTTTGAACTATCTTTTGGTAGGCAACTTCTGTAGTTAGGTTGTTAACAAAATAACGTCGGCCGTTTTTGGAAAATTGATTTCTCTTTTCTTCGGACTTATATAACTCTAATAAGTTCTCATAGTATTTATTAATGTCCCCGGTTTCGCACCACAAACCTGCTTTGAATTCTTCATTAAGAAGTTCTCTGTAATCTGTATTCTTATCGGTAGCAGCCAGTATGGGCAACCCCAGCCTTAACAAATTCAGCGTCTTAGACGGAATGTTCGGTATGGTGTATGCTCTGCTTAAATTAACCAGCCCCAGGTCGCTTGTCTGCAGCAGCTTATCGTACTCTTCAGTTGGTATAAAATTAAACATTTTTACATTTGTCAATTTTAAGGATTTAATTTTTTGTTTAAGTCTTTCTTTACCAATACCCTTGCCAATTACCAGAAAAACCATGTCATCAAGTCCGTCTTCCTGCACTTTTTGCGCCAAATCCAAAAGAAAATCTAATTCATTTGCAGGACTAATATTACCGCCGAACACACAGACAAATTTTCCACTAACATTGTATCTCTTTTTGATTGCCACACGCTCATCAGCAGTTAATTGAGCTCTGTCAATAGTTGATGACCAGTTTTCAAGGATAAAAAATTTGGAGCTGGGTATGGAATTATGCTGTTTAAGGTATTCAATATTACCTTCCGACATGCAACCCAGGAAGTCTGAGATGTGGTACAGTTTTTTTTCAATATTTCTAAACACTTTATATACCAAGCCCTTATTAAGCATACCAATATCCAGAGCGTTCTGGGGAAATATATCCTTTACAATAAGCAATGTTTTTGCACGCAATAAGCGTTTTAGTCTCTTAACCGTAAAATAAAGTGTTATTGCAGGTGTGGGGTAGATAATCAAGTCAAAATTAACCCTCGCCAGATTTTTATTAATCGCTTTTGAAAAAATAAAGGGCAGAGCTATTGCTGTCAACCCTTTTTTGATTTTATTAACACCAAAGTAATTACCACCCTTAATCCATAATATAGTATGTTTTTTTTCTTTTTCAACGAAGGTATTGTTTCCAAACCTTCTTTCCAACAAGGCCGCAACATATACGTCATGACCCATCTTTGCAAACTCCTTTGATAGGTCTTTATACATGTGTTCTCTTTTTTTATCAAAGGGATAATTCAGCATCAAAAAAAGTACTCTCATATTTAATTTTCCTCATAACTTTAAATTTTGATTGTCAAGCATTTGTGTATTTAACATGCTAATTTCTTACTTTCTTTCATACCCGTAATATAAGTTTTTTTATCAATTCTACCAAGCCTTAATAAGTAATCACCAAAGTCTTCTGCGGTGTCTATGCCTTGTGCATTTACACCATCTCTTTTGAATACTTTAGCAACCGTCGTCAAAATAATCTTCCAATCACCAAGAAACGTGATTCTATCCACATACTCTAAATCCAGAGCTAACTTTTCATCCCAACTGATGCCGTTTCTCCCATTAACCTGAGCTAGTCCGGTAAGACCCGGCGGGACATAATGTCTCATTCGCTGCACCGAAGTCATGAATACCATATCGCGTACCAACTGCGGCCTTGGGCCAACGATTGACATATCACCCTTTAACATATTAAATAATTCCGGTAACTCATCTAATGATGTTGATCTTAAAAATTTCCCCAGTGTAGTCAATCTTTCGCTATCCGGCAGTAATTCTCCACGTGCATCCCTTGCATCTGTCATAGTCCTAAACTTATACATGGTAAATATTTTTTCATTCAGTCCCGGCCGTTTTTGTTTAAATAATACCGGACTGCCTAAATTAACCTTCACTAACAACGCCAAGACAAGTAAAATCGGACTTAAAATAATTATAGCAATAAGAGATAATATAAAGTCCATTGGTCTTTTAATGTAATCTCTATAAATACCGCCATCGGCCGGTGGTTGTAATGTTGGCTGCGTATTGGGTTTGATTTCGCTTTGCATCTATTTCCACAACCCTTTTATAATCTCAGCAACTCTCTCCAAACTTCCATCTGTCATCTTCGTATCAGATGGCAAGCACACACCATTCTCAAATAGTTCCACACACACACCTTCACCGATGTAATCATACTCCTCAAAGAAAGGCTGCATATGCATTGGCTTCCAAATCGGTCTTGACTCGATGTTTTGTACTTCTAGAGCTTTTATAATATCTAGGGGTCTAACATAACTACCTAGCGTCATACAGCTCAACCAATAGTTTGGTTCATTCCATTCATTTACCGGCATGAACTCAACACCAGCAAGTGAACCTAACTCTCTTTTATAAAACTCAAAAATATATTTCTTTTTCTCAACTCTCTGATCTAAGACCTTAAGCTGTCCTCTACCTATTCCTGCAACCACATTGCTCATACGATAATTAAACCCTAATTCGCTATGCTGATAGTGTGTTGCGGGATCCCTAGATTGAGTGGCCCAAAATCTAACCTTAGCAATCCTCTCTTCATTGTCAGATACAAGCATTCCACCACCCGAAGTGGTAATAATTTTGTTCCCGTTAAAAGAAAAAACACCATAATCTCCGAAGGTGCCTGTATGTTTTCCTTTATAATAAGTCCCTAATGACTCAGCAGCATCTTCTATCAGCGGCACAGTATGTTTCTTGCAAATTGCAACGATCTTATCCATATTAGCTGACAAACCATAGAGATTAACTACTATAACAGCTTTTACATTGGGATATTTTTCAAAAGCTTCTCCCAATGCTTCAGGACTCATATTCCAAGTCTCAAAATCACTATCAATAAAAATCGGTATCGCATTTTGATATATGATTGGATTAGCTGTGGCAGAGAAGGTAAGGCTTGGACAAAACACAATGTCACCTTCTCCTACCCCTGCAGCTTTAAGTGCCATATGAATGGCAGCTGTTCCGGAGGAAAGTGCCGCAGCTGCTTTACTTCCTACCTTTGCCGCTAGTTCTTTTTCAAATTGATTAACGTTCTCCCCAAGAGGTGCAATCCAGTTGGTATCAAAAGCTTCCTTTATATATTGCATTTCATAACCCACATCACTCATATGCGGCGATGAGAGGTAGATTCTGTCGCTCATTATTAAGACTTCCTTCCTATTTAGTTGGTTAATACTTAGCTGGAATTTTAGTCCTCTCCAACTAACTACTAACCCACTAAATGTCCATCAAATCTATACCCCATGACCCCATGCTCACTTCCGCATTACCATTCAATCATTAAGTAAAACTTTTTCAAACTATAAGCAAATCTTGCACCACAAAATCACAAAATTGGAACACTTCCTTTATAAGTAGAAAGTTGGATGGGTTGGAAAGTTGGAAGGTATGGAGAAAATCTTTTCCCTTTCTAGCTTTCTGCTTTAGCCACTGATATAAACAATCCGTTTAATAGTCTTCCTACTTCTTCTGTGGATTTTAATAATTCGATATACTTATTATCATCTATATAACCTAAGTCTCTTGCTAATAACAACGGATACTTTACTTCTTCCAGAGAGCCTCTGGCCATTAATAGAAACCTTCTATAATCTTTATTTGACCCTCGGGCTTTGCCTTCTACAATGTTGCTGGGTATAGAAACAGATGCTCTTCTGATTTGTGATGTTAAGCCAAACTGTTCATCTCTCGGAAAGTCTTTGGTGATCTCATATATTTTTAACACTAAAGCATGTGCTTTTTGCCATACGATTAACTTGCTAGTATCATCGTACATTGGAGGCCTCCGGAAAAAAGTTGGAATGTTGGTAAGTTGGAAGGGTTGGGTAGGAAACCTAGCCCTTGCCAACTTTGCCCCTTATTTAAAGGAAATGGACACAAACAATTTGTATGCTTCATCCAAATCTCGTGTCCAATAATAACAGTGCTGATCAAAAATAGCCTTGTCTCTTTTAAAGTACAGGTAATCGTTTAAGGTTTTCGTACCGTTCCTCTACACCAGGGGATGTATCTATAGCCTCTTTCAAAAGCTCTTTAGCCTTTTGCTGTTTACCTTGTCTTTCTTTAATTAGGGCCTGGTACATACGGGCCTCTGCCTTAAGATCCTTGTTTTTAGCTGCTTCCTGCAGGCTCCTTTCTGCTGCCGCGAAATCACCCAGCCAGTAGTGTGCCTCACCCTTAGACAATAGCAGTGGGCGGCTCATTTGTAGCTTAGTACCGCTCCACATTCCTTTGTTGGCTTCATCTATGCTTTCCCAATACTGCGTCATCTGTTCCGGCACCAGGAGGGCATGGTCAAAATAATCCAGGGCCTTTTCCTCGTTGCCTTCCTCCAACTCCAGCACTCCCAAACGGTTGTAGGTCCGGGCCAGGTTTTCGTAGATGCTGCGCTCGTTGGGGGCCAGTTCAACTGTTTTGGCGGCGGTCCGGGCGGCTAGTTCGTAGTCCCCTGCAGATATGGCTATGCGGGTTAGATTGTTTCTGGGGTTAGTATCATATTGGCTTAAAGCTATGGCACGTTGAGCCTGCTTCACAGCCTTATCTTCTTCCTTTAAACTAATATATAACTGGGACAGGGTCAAGTGGTAACCGGCATTAAAAGGGTTGTAACTCACTGCCCTTTCCATGTATTGCAGTCCCGGGTTTACGTGATTTGATTTGACAATGTTTACCCCCTGGGTCATAAGACTGCGGGCCTGGGCCAGGGAAAAAGTTCCCAGAAGTATAACTAAGATCAGTGTCGAGCCGGCAGCAGGCGGTACCCAGCGGGGGATGGCCAGGCCTGTGCGGGCTTGTCCTTCATCCGAAGTCTGCCCCCCTCTGCTCAGCCCGGCAATTATCCCGAAGGTGCTCCAAAGCACCAGGGTGAGGGCTGAAAGGGACAGGTCAAAGTCTATAGTGGCGTGCCCGGCTATCATTAAGAACGCTATAGTCAATGTCCAGGTTAAATGCCTACGGGAGGGATTATCCCGGCTGCCGTGGTACATGCGGTGGGCCAAGTAAAGGAATGAAATCCAGATTCCCGCCACGGCCAAAAGGCCAAGGATGCCGGTCTCTACGCCCAGCTGCAGGTAATAGCTGTGTGTTTCACGGCTGGTAATTCTATAATCCATATAGGACTGGTAGGCTTCTCTCCAGCCACCGCCTCCCCAACCTAAAAGGGGACTATCTTTGACCATATCGGCGGCTGTTTCTATCATGTAAATGCGGTTATGGGCACTTCGATCGGTCTTAACCTTTTCAATAATTTCTTGGTTATTAGAAAGCCATAAGCCTGCAGCTATCACGAGAATCAAGGTCAAGGCAACGAAAGCCAGGGTTGCTTTTTTGCCGTCGGCCCGCAGGCCGGCAAATATATGTTGATCCAGTAGTTTGAAGGCTACCTGTCCGGCTGCGGCCAGGGCCAATCCACCCAGTATCCACGTCCAGGCCTGTCCCATTTGTTCTTCCTTGGCCAAAGGGATAAATTTGTTCATTGTTATGTATGCTATTGCTCCCAAATAACCCAGGTGGAGTGCGGAAAGGAGCCCTTTTTTTACTCCCATACCAATAAGATATATCATGAACACCAGGGCAAAAACCAATAGGCCGCCACGGGATTTGGTGCCGATGAGAACGGCCAGGAGAAGGTAATTGCCACATGATAACAAATATCCCCACAGGTTCATGAGGTCCAATTTATTCCAGAATCTTTTCCCGGCTGTTTTGAGCTCCTCACGGTGGTTGTCCAGGGCCCGGTTCCAGAGATAGGCACCCATGAAGACAACCGCGCCCAGGTAGGCGGCGAGGGCATTTGGGTACTGGAAGGTGGAGGCGATACGGTCGTTTTGGCCCGCCATACCGTCCTTTATTTCTATGATTCCCGTGGCCGTAGCCAGCCCGGCCAGAGCCACGCCTATTGCGCTTATGTAGATTACCTTTAAGATATTTTCCGCATCTTTTTCGTGCCTTACCAGCCTGGCAACTGACCAGAAGGTTAAGAAGTAGAGTATGTTTTTAACTACTTCCTGAATGGCCAGGCCCTTGTTGACGGCCCCAAAGGTGGACAATATGTACACCAGCGGCAAGGCAAGGGCAAACCAGTCCAGGGGCGTGGCCAGGAACTTATTATCCCGCTGCAGCCAGCGCCAGATAAATGTGACCCAGAAAACCAGCGCGGCCAGGATAAGGGCCTTTTCCTGCTGTGGTGCAAAGAAGAGCCCGCGGAAGTAGGGCGGGAAAAAGAGCAGGAGAGCCAGGCCCCAGAAGGCTATCTGGTGCAGCCAGTCGTGGGGCGGACTTTGATTGCTATTTTGTTTATGTATAGTCTGTTTGTTTCTTTTTGCTTTGGCAGCTACCATGCTTTTCTCCCTTACAATGACTCAGTTGTTTATCTTGTACACTGTTTCTACAATAACTTACAGATTCCTTCCCCAAAGGGGGTTATTTGTTACCCAATGTATGGTACCGCGATTTTTTTAGAGTCATAATTTACAAGCAAAGCCCCCCCTGAGAGAAAGTCTCTCAGGGGGCGTTTGCAGTTAGTCACATACATGACTGGTTACAATTTATTTTATGATAGTGATTTGTTCAGTAACAGTGGTATAGTCTACCTCGGCACCCAGGTTTTCACTAACAAAACGTAGTGGTACAAAGGTACGATTCTCCACGATTTCAGCCGGGGCATCGAGAGTTTCTTGAACTCCGTTAACCATGACTTTATCTGATCCGGTGGTCAGAATGATTTCTGTATCACCATCTTTGATCACTGCTTGTTTATCTTCGGCTATCCAGTTAACTTCCGCACCTATAGCTTCACTTACAAAGCGTACCGGCACCAATGTTCTGTTAGCTTCAGTTATAAACGGCTTGGCATCTAAGGTGTAAGGGTTACCGTTGATGCTGGCTTGCTCTTGACCAATGGTAAGTTTAATTTCTTTTGTAGCTTGTGCTAATTGAATTACTGCAAAGGTACTGAACTTGTCTACTTCAAAACTGATACCAATTGGGATACCATCTTCATCATATGTGATGGTTCCTTCGATTACGTTCTTTTCACCGTCACTGTGCATAGCAAATACTGCCAAACTGTCCAAGAAAGCTTCTCTCTTTTGCTCGTTAGTAGGTATTTCAATGCCGGTCAACGGAATGTTAACATTGGTCTTACCCTCGATATCAGTGTTAATTACGGTAGGTGTACCAAGTACGGTTGCACCTTCTGCTCCGGCAACACCGCTCATATTAGCACTTGCTTCATCAGCATCACCACGTTCAACGGTAATGTCCAGGTCTTGTCCTGCTTCAGCCAATGCGTCTACTAATGCTGCAGGAAGTTCCAGTGTAGCATTAGGCGTTGTGATTGCCAGGTTTAGGCCTTCAGCACTCTTAATAATATCTTTAGAAATGTTAATCTCAGTAGTTGCTGTTTCTGAGCTGTCTATCTTGATTTCTACTGTTTCTTTACCGTCTTCCTTGGCTTCTTCAATTTGCTCCGTTACTTCAGCTTTAACGGTAAAGGTCTCTACGGTTTTTCCGTCTACAACGGTAGTGGTCTTTTCAACAGAGGAGTCCTCGCTGATGACGGATTTGTTGACGTCGCCGGTAGTGTCTGAGTCATCGTCTCTGCTGCTGCTAGGGCCACCGCTGGGTCCCCTATTGCTACTGCTACTATTTGTTTTAAATGTCTTTGAAGTTACTTCGGATTTTTCGTTATCATTGCTATACAAGAATACATGTGCTTTGTAGCTAGTACCGGCATTTAGGCCTGTTATAGAGATTTCCTCAAGTTCATCACCTGACGTTTCTTTATAACCTGCCTTTACTGTGCCTTCGAGAGAGCTGGAATCATCTATTGCTTCTACGATTTGATCAGCACTTGGGTTGGGCTGATTATCCGGTAGCACTACCCATTTAATATATCCTTCAACGTTGCCTTGTGCTTTTAATGTAGCTGTTGTTTTTGAGATATTGGTAATATCTACATTTGACAATGTTGGATCTACTGGGTCTTCATCATCACCATATACAGCTTCATACACAGCTTCAAAGCTTATGTCATGATTTGGCATGGCGAATTCATATACTTCTTCAGTAACTGTTTTGTAGACATCTTCGCCTACAGTTACTTTCCAATTATCAAACTTGAATTCATACTCATTAGCATAAACCTCTGCTGTTACTGTTACTGTAGACTCTGCATATACCAGCTTACTCACTGTATCATAATATGTGTTTTTGCTACTATAGACATCATATTTTTCGAGGCTAATCTGTATGGTTTTCTTGATTTTAGTTTGTGCTGGCCCGGCCTATGCTCAGGTACATGCGGGAATTACAAACGGCGATCGAATGTACATACCACTAAGGGGCGTTTTTGAAGAGATCGGATGCAACGTATCATGGGACGGTGGCACAAAGGCGGTTGCCATCAGCAATGACCGGCTGCAGGTAAAACTGACAGTGGGCTCTAGAGAGGTAACTGTATCTGATTCAGCCATTACCACCGAAAACCCGCCGCTGATGAGAAACGGGCGAGTGTACATACCGCTGCGTTTTTGCGCCGAGACCCTGGGTGCGGCGGTGGACTGGGATCCGGCTGCCCGGGAAGCGGTAGTGTCATATGACGGAAAGAGCATCACGGTAACAACCGCACACGAAAGTTCCGGCAGCCCGGGGAATATCAGGAACACCGGGAATAATGGCGGAATAAGTGGTATCAAGCATTACACCAAAAAGGTTGACGGCATCTCGGCCAACGTGATTGAAATAGCGCCGGGTGCAGCTGTCCCTACGGTGGTGCTGGCCCAGGACCGTATAGGTGGCACTGAAGAGCTGGCGTCAATGGCTTCCCGTTCCGGCGCCAAAGTGGCCATCAACGGCACCTTTTTCGAGGCTTACGACGGGGTACCGGAGCCTTGGGGCACATTAATTAAAAACGGGCAGGTCGTCCATGTGGGCAGCGTGGGTACCACCGTTGGTTTCACTGCCAGCGGTCAGGTGAAAATGTCACCGGTGGAGATAAACATTCAGGGGGGTCAAGACGGTTCCTACTCCTGGCCGGGTAACTGGTACGCCTATGGTTTCAACCGCACTCCCACCGGGAACAGCGTATATATTTATACCCGTGAGCGAGGCACCAATGTGGGGTTTAAATCGGGTATTAATGTGGTGGTTTCCGGCGGCAAAGTTACCAATATAACCCGGGGTGAAAACAGCGCTATACCCGGGGACGGCTTCGTGATAAATTTATCCGGCTCGGAGGAATATCTTGCGGATAGGTTTAGCTTGGGGGATACCGTGCAATACCGGGCCAATCTGAACGCCGGTGACGGCAGCGACTGGAGCGACGTGATCACAGCGGTGGGAGCAGGACCGGGCCTGGTCACAAACGGCGTGATCAGCGCAAACCCTGCCGTCGAGGGATTTACCAGTGAAAAAATACTCACCATGGCCGGCGCACGCAGCGCCATCGGGGCAAAAAAGGACGGCACCATCATGCTGGTAACCGTCCCCGGGGCCACTATCGAAAAAGCGGCAAGTGTGATGAAAGGGCTTGGTGCATACAATGCCATGAACCTGGACGGCGGCGCCTCCTCGGGATTATGGTATAACGGCAAGCACATCACCCGCCCCGGCAGGCAGCTAAGCAACGCACTAATCTTCAAGTAACTCAAGTTTTCGGTGCCTGTCACCAAAAACTTGAGTTACTTGATCTCCCTTATATCATATTTTTAAGATCAATCCTTTTTACTTCCCATGGTTTACCATTCGATGTAGCATCATCCGTATAAACGCCGTATAACCAAGCCCTTGTTTAATGGCCGCCTTTTTTATGGCTACCAGATCTTCTTGCGGTATCCGGACACTAATATGCACCATTTCCGGTTTTTTAAATTTTATTTTGCTGTCTTCCCATTCTAATTCCTCTGTATCAGTATGATCAAAATAATTGGCCATATCTTCAATATTGCTAAAATTGGGCACTTTTCCTTTCCTGGTCTTAATTCCCACTATAACGCCTCCTTTCAGCACGAGTCATATCTCGGGCCGTAACTGGATAAATAACACCACGTCCCTCGTAAATAAAAATAAACGTAATATGTCTACCGGCGCCGGTCTTACCGAGAGTACGGTATATCTTTTCCTTTGGATTACGTTAAGATTCTTACGGTCTTCATAAACTGCTTCTTCAACCTCTTCAACAGTAATGTTATGTCTCCCAATATGTTCTACACGATCATTATTCCATCGAATATAATTGATCTTCATGAATTATCCTCCACAATCCTAACATAACACATTGTGGCACAGCTTACAAGTAGATGGGAATGAATTCCGGGATTGAGTCAAGGGAGTATTTTTCTTTTTCAGAGCGATAATTGATCGGTCTTGCGAAATGATCGAAACCAGGCCTTATATGCGTGCCTTGCAGGGGTTAGCCGATTGCTTGTGGGAAAAGGCGGAAAGCAATAGAGATTCTTCAGGAGATGTTACGGCTTAATCCCAACGATAACCAGGGCGTACGTTATACCCTGGCCGGCCGGCTGCTGGCTTCCCGTACATCGGGCGCCGGCCATGAAGCCGGTGAATATTTGAACGAGGCGGTGCGGAGGAATAAACATGTTCCGCCATACCTGCTTAGTTTTTGGTGACAGGCACCAAAAACTTGAGTTATTGGACTAAATGTTTCTTGGCGATAAACAACAAGGTGATACGGTTATTTTTATCTGGGTCTTCTAGTACTGCATCCAACAATAAATCAAATATCCTGCCCATTTGGGGCCCCGGTTGGAACCCTATTTCTATAAGATCGTGGCCGTTGATGGACAGGTCTTTTTGCGTCATGGGAGGCTTTTCATGGTGAATTCGGTCTAGGCCCTCCCGCATGGCATTCAGTTCAGAAAAGTCAAAGGGTGGCGCCGACCCGAGGATGTCGGCTCTTTGCAGGTCGAACAAGTCGTCCACATTATGCTCACCCACCCGGTTGACCAGCCTTTTCAGGCTGGTGTTCCTTATCTTGGGAAGGCGGCTCATGTGCTCAGCCACAAGTGCTGACACGTCCGCTATGGTTTTGTTGTTATACTTAAGCCTTCTCATAATGTCCTCAGCCATCCTGCACCCCTTAATATGGTGACTGTAGAAATGGCCGACCCCGTTTTCATCTATGCTGAAGGTTATGGGTTTGCCTATATCATGCAGCAATGCGGCCAGGCGCACATTGAGGCGCGGAGGAACCGCTTCCAATACGGCCATGGTGTGCTCGAAGAGATCCTTGTCATGCCGTTTATTCCGCTGGTCAAAGCCGGCCATGGGCATGGCCTCAGGCATGACATGCTGCAGCAATCCCGTCTCCAGCAAAAGCCGGATTCCCAGGGACGGCCGGTCGGATATCAAGATGCGATTAAGCTCTTCCCGCACCCGTTCCAGCGCAACTTTTGGCAACAGGGAAGCTTGTTTTATTATAGCCTCGTATGTGGTCGGGTGCAGTGAGAACCCCAACGCACTGCAGAACCGTATTGCCCGCATCATTCGTAAAGGATCTTCTGTAAACCGCTGCTCCGGCTCATTTCGCGGCGACCGGATCATCTGACGCTTGAGATCTTCCCGTCCGCCAAAGGGATCGTAAAGGCTGCCGTTTTCATTAACAGCCATGGCATTCATGGTAAAATCCCTTAATGCAAGATCCTGCTCCAAGCCGGCCGGGCTTTCCCCGCTTTGCTCATGAGTATAACCCTTAAAAGTTGAAACTTCCACGGCGGAGCCGGCTGTCAAAACCGCAATGGTGCCGTGCCTTTCGCCGACAGGAACGGTTTTGGGAAAGAAAGATATAATTTCTTGCGTAGTTGCCGAAGTTACCACATCATAATCCGCCGGCATTCTTCCCATCAACATATCCCTCACGCAGCCACCCACAACGAAGGCCTGTTTACCATTTTGTTTCAATGTATGAATAACTTGAACTACATAAGAAGGTATCTGCATTACAGGTCTCTCTTTCTTCAGGTTTCCCATGCTGCATCAGCAAAGCTCGCCTCGGTTATATCAATTAAAAGCTGGTTTACCTTCTCGGCATCCGGGGAATCAGGAAGCTCACTGTTTGCGTACGCTTCATCCAGCAAACTGAATAGTTTTCCGGCCTCTTGTTTGATTTGATCCAGCGTAAATTTACCATACCGTATCGCCATCAAATAATTGTTATCGGGCCGCAGAACCCTGCATTCACCTTCCGTAAGAATCTCCAGTCCCATGTGCAGCAGTCGGATTAAATGCATAGCGTGCTTGACATCGTAACCGTATTTTTCGATAATTCCGGCATGAGAGCCATGGTGATTGTGGTTTCCTCCACGCATAAGCCTTTCGATCTCAGCCCGATCTTCTTCAATAGCAGCCAGCCGTTGCTCCACCGATGCAAGTTCACTTCGCAAATTTAGAATATCCTGGATATCGTCCTGAGTTAACTGCTCTTTTTGAAAATACTGCGTTATCTTGTGTTCCAGCCTAACTGCATATATTTGTAAATTTTTTTCATTCTCTGTGAGTTTAGAGATCTTGCTCTTCGATTCTTCCATAGGAAGCTTGTTGGTCAACCTGCGCAACTGGCTGAAAGCATAACCGCCAAAACTGTGCCTGGCCCTTCTGGTCAGGAAAAGATGGCTATTATCCATTAGCATCCGGCCCAGGCTATTGCAATGCAAAACGTGCGTCCGGTCAGTGAATAAAGTTTCAATGATGTTTGGATTGCAGTTAAACGCCAGTTTTACAAACTTGTGCAGCCCGTAAATCACGGTGTCGGCAGCTAATCCCGTTTTTTTATACCCAGGATAATTTGTATAGTTTTTTGATTCATACTGCTCGAAAGAATAAAAGCCATACAAATATGGTTTGGGCGGGATACAGACCCCGCCAATATCCACATCGCTATTAGCATGACTGGTACCGTAAGCATGTGAGCCTTTATATACCTTTAGAATAATGCGATTCTCCAACCACTTTTCAACTTCGTACATCAAAACCATCCTTTACCTATATCATACTATCAAATAACTCAAGTCTTCGGTGCCTGTCACCAAAAACTTGAGTTGTTTATTTGATGTGGATGCGGACTATGGCGTTGGTGCCTACTACCAGGGGTTGTCCTGCGTAGTCGTCTAATTTGATGGTTATGGGCACTCGCTGTACTACTTTGGTGAAGTTGCCGCTGGCGTTGCCGGACGGGAGCAGTGAGAAGGTGGAGAGTGATGCTCCCCTGATGGAGTCTACTTTACCGTCGAAGGTTTTGCCGGGGATGCTGTCGATGGTGACTTCCACGTACTGCCCGGGTTTTACTTTGGAGAGGTCGGTTTCTTCGATGTTGGCGCTGATGTATATGTCGGAGGTGTCCACCACCATAGCTACCGGCTGGCCGGGGGCGCCTATTTCTCCTTCATGGGCGGGGACGTATACTACTCTGCCGTCTATGGGGGTGCGCACCAGGGTGCGGTCTAAGTTGGCGTCTTTCGGCAGGTTGGCTTCGTCCAGGCGGGCTAGTATTTGGCCTGCTTTTACTGTGTCGCCGCTTGCTGCGTCTATTTCAATTATTTTGCCGGCTATCTGGGGGCTTACTTTGATGACGTCGGCGTCGACTTTGGCGTCTTCGGTGGTGACGTAGCGGGCGTTGTTGTACCAGTAATACCCGCTGACGCCGGCGAGGGTTAGGATCATTATGGCGAATATGGCGATAAAGGTTTTTTTGTTTTTCATTGTACCGTCTCCTTTGGGGTATTACTTTGGGGCTTTAATTTTGACGGGATTTAAAGACTTGAAAGACTTAAAACATTAAAATCTTTGACAGGATTACAGGATAGCAGGATTTTTAAAAGCTTTAAACCCAAATAGATATGTGAAAACCCTGAAAATTGCTATTGGTGTTTTTTTGTCTTTATCCTGTTAATCCTGTTAATCCTGTCTAAAAAAGGTTTTTCATTTATTTTTTTGGGGTTTGTATGCTTTGTATTTTCTCTTTATTTCAAGCTTTTGGGGACTGAAATTTAAAATCAGCCCTACGGATTTACCGGTTCCTGTTAGGTAGTTTACTAATTGAACTTCGTGAGCTCTTACAATTTGAGTAACCGATTTTAATTCCAATATGATAGTGTCCTCGACAATTATGTCGGCAATGAATTCTCCCACCACTTGATCTTCGTAATATACAGTAATGAGTTTTTGGGCTTCGGCACTCAAGTCGGCCTTCGCAAGTTCAATTAAGAGACATTTCTCATAAACGCTTTCTAAAAAGCCAAAGCCCATTTTGTTGTAGACTTTAAAGGCGCAGCCTATTATTTTTTCAGTTAGTTCTTTGTGTTCCATGACGTTTAATACCCTTAACCTTAAAACATTAAAACCTTTGACAGGATTACAGGATAGCAGGATTTTTAAAAGCTTTAAAACCAAGTAGGCACCTGAATAGTCTAAAGAATTGATGATTTTATTTTTTAATATTTATCCTGTAAATCCTGTTAATCCTGTCTAAAAAGGTTTTTTATTATTTTTTTTTATCCTTAATTTACGACCCCAAGTTTTCTGCGGTTTTGGCTTTTCCTAATTTCTTTTGTTTTTTCTTTTCGCGGCGGTTTTTCCACCAGCGGGGGATGTCGTCCATTACGGCGTAGATTACCGGTACCAGTACCAGGGTGATTACCGTGGAGAAGGTTAGGCCGCCTACTACTACCGTGGCCAGGGGTGCCTGGCCTTCTGCGCCTGCACCCAGTCCCAGGGCCATGGGGAACATTGCCAGGATGGCTGTCAAGGCAGTCATTAGGATAGGCCTTAGCCTGGTGGGACCGGCTTTAAGTATGGCTTCATCCCTTTCCAATCCCCGGCGTCTGAGCACATTTATATAGTCCACCAGCACAATGGCGTTTTTAACTACGATACCGGCCAGAAGGATAACTCCTATAAACGCCGGAACGCTGAAGGGCCGGCCGGTAAGAAGCAGGCTTAGCGTTACCCCAATGATGGTAACCGGTACGGAGAACATAATGATAAAGGGGTAAATAAGTGACTCAAACTGGGCCACCATGACCAGGTAGACCAGTGCTACGGCTAACAAAAGGGCTAAGCCCAAGTTGCCGAAAGCGTCAGCCATTTCCTCGTTTTGGCCGCCGTATTCGATGGTATACCCCTGAGGTACGTCCATGTTGTTCATTTTAGCTTTAATATCTTCCATAACGCTGCCCAGATCCCGCCCGCTGAGATTGGCGGTAACATTTACTACACGGGCCTGGTCCGTCCGGTTAATGGAGTTGGGACCCTCTGCTTCTTCCAAGCGGGCTACCTGGCGTATGGGTACCGTTCCGGCCACGGGACTGGATACGGTCAGGTTTTGCAGGTCTTCTATATTGGCATTCTGCCCGCCTTCCAGGCGGACGCGAACATCTACTTCTTCGCCGCCGGTACGATACTGGGTGGCCACCGTGCCCTGAACGGCAGTGCGCACGGCTGAAGCAATCTGCGATCCTCCCAGGCCGTAAGCAGCTGCCCGGTCGCGGTCGGCGATCACTCTTATTTCCGGGCGTCCTTCGCCCATACTGTTAGAAACCTCCGCGGTTCCGGGCACTTCTTCCACCAGTGAAGTAGCCTCTTGCACCAGGGAGTTTAACACGTCCAGATCATCGCCCTTGATGGTAACAGAAACGGGTGAGCCCTGCTGCTGGCCTTCGGAGGCCGGCCCGGTGGCTGAAACATTTATGTCGGCTCCTGCAATTTGTTCTGCCTTTTCTCGCACCACGTTAGCAATATCTTCCGTTGATTTAGTTCGTTCCCCCATATCAACAAGTTGGAAATAAATCTGTGACTGGTCACTGCTGGCTTGACCGCCCATACTCTCACTGCCTGTAAATCCCACATTGGTAATTACATTGTCCACTTCCGGTATTTCTTCTGCCAGGGCTTCCACTTTGGCGGTGATACGATTAGTTTCCTCCAAATGAGTCCCGTCCGGCAGGTCCAGCGTAGCCTTTACATACCCCTCATCCATGCCGGGCATGAACTCGGCCCCCACCATGGGGATCAAGGCCAGGCTGCCGACAAACATTAGGGTAATGGTGATAATCACGGTTTTGCGATGCCCGAGGCTCCACTTTAGGATTCCCCGGTACCAGCTATAGAAACGGTCAAATTTTTCACCTGACGAGCGGTATACTTTCCCCCATAACGTTCCTTCCCGAGGCTCTTCCATTTTCAAATACCGGGATGACAAAAGCGGCACCAGCGTAAGGGCCACCATAAGGGAGGTCACTACCGCAAAGGTTATGGTGTAAGCCATAGGTTTAAAGAGCTGGGAAGCCAATCCCTCAACAAAAACAATGGGCATAAACACAGCAACGGTGGTCAGCGTGGCCGAGGTTACCGCGTTGCCAACCTCGTCTGTGGCCTGCTTGGCCGCATCCACCAGCCCGTAGCCCTGCTGCCGGTGCCGGTAGATATTTTCCAGCACCACAATAGCGTCGTCGACGATAAGCCCTATGCCCAGGGCCAAACCGCCCAGGCTGATCAGGTTTAATGTCATATTATTAAAATAAAGGAGCACAAAGGTACCGATAATGGAAATGGGTATAGCTGTGGAAATGATAAGGGTACTGCGCACGTTGCGCAGGAATACCAGCATAACCAAGATGGCCAGTGTTCCTCCAAGAAGTATCTTTTTAATAACGCTGTTAATGGACTCTTCAATAAACTCGGACTGGTCCATCACTTTCTGGAAGGTAAAATCAGCCGGCACTTCGCCCTTCAGTTCCTCAATAGCAGCCTTGATATCCCGGGCCACCTGTACGGTATTTACGCCGCTTTGCTTATTTATCATTACCGCCAGGCCGGGCTGGCCGTTGACACGACTGAGGTGAACCTGCTCTGCAGAGCCGTCGGTAACCTCTGCGATATCCTCAAGGTATACCTGGGCACCCGATGAGGAGTTCAAAACCACTTTCCTTATTTCCTCAATACTGTCAAACTCACCGGTAACACGCACCAGCATGTCTTTGTTACCGCTTTGCACGTCACCTGCGGAAACGGTCCTATTTTCCGCCTGCAGCTGGCCCACAATCTGGTCCAGGCTCAGCCTGGCACCATTGAGCTTGGCCTTTTTCACCAGCACTTTTATTTCCCGCTGCACGCCGCCCTCTACTCTCACGGCAGCGACTCCGGGAATTCTCTCCAGGCGAGGTTGAATAACGTCCTCTGTTACTTGCTTAACCTGATGGGGACGGTCTCCTACGATGGCCAACTGCATAACGGGCAGCATATTGGGATCCATTTTAAAGACCATGGGGTCATCGGCACCGTCGGGCAGCATGCCCTTGACCAGGTCCACTTTCTCCCGCATTTGCAGGGAAGCAAAATCCATATCGGTTCCCCAATTGAACATTACAATTACAATGGAGTTACCGGTACTGCTGACGGACTGAATGGTATCCAGGTCATTGACGGTACCCATAACGGATTCCAGGGGCCTGGTCACCTGGTTTTCCACTTCCTGCGGCCCCGCCCCCGAGTAACTGGTCATAACGGCCCCTACAGGCAGGTTCATCTCCGGATACAGGTCAATGGCCAACCTGCTCAGGGATACAGCTCCCAGAAGCAATATTACCACCACAAGCACCGCAATAGTCATGGGTCTTTTTATGGAAAAATCAGTGATTTTCATGGCTTATTTCTCCTGCTTTTTTATTTCGACCTGCATGCCGTCCCTGAGAGCACCATTGCCCACGGCAACTACCTGTTCCCCTTCCTTTAAACCGGTAAGAACAGCTACATCTTGGCCGTTATCGGGGCCTAATTTAACATCACGGCGCACAGCTTTGCCTTCCTCAACCACCCAGGCGGCATAATCACCACCGGATCCCACAATTGCTTCTTTGGGTACCACAATGCTGTCCGGATGCTCCTGGGTCAAATTTATTTCGGCAAACATACCGGGCTTTAGTTTTCCGTCCGGATTGCTCAGCTGTACTTCCACCGGGAAAGCCTTAGTATTTTTATCCGCTGCCGGAGCAATACTGGTTATCTTGCCTTTAAAAGACTCTGCCGACACCGCGGAAACGTTAACTTGCACTTCATTTCCTTTTTCTAGCTTATTTACCAGGTCCTCTGCTACGGTGGCATTAACCACCACCGTACTTAAATTGGCCACAGATACTACCGGCCCCGCAGCGGATGCCATTTCCCCGGGGTCTACATTGACATCTGTAACCACGCCGGCAATAGGCGCTTTGATGAAGCTATTATTGTAATTTTCCCGTGCCTGGGCCAGCCCTGCTCTTGCGCTTTCCAAAGCTGCCGGCCTATTCTTTTCAAAGGTTTGCTTGGCCTTTTTATAGGGTATCTCGTAAGCAGTCTCAAATCCCTGCTGACCTGCCTTGGAGATAGCCCCCTGCTCGAAAAGGGTTTTGCCCCGCTCATAATTGGCCTTGGCCTGTTCGTAATCTATTTTGGCCATTTCCAGTGCCGATTCCGCCTGTACCACTCCCTGTTCGGTCTGTCTCACTGCAGAGGAAAGAAGGGTGTTTTCCAGGACCACCAGGGTTTGTCCCTTTTTGACCCAATCTCCAACATCTACATTAACTGACTCTACCTTGCCGCCCTGACCACTGGGGACCACACCGGAAGATGCAAGGGCCTCCAATTTACCGGTGACTACCGAGGTTTCCACGAGGCTGCCCTTCTGCGCCTTGACCACCTCTACCGGCGCTGCCTTACTCTCTTCATTGCCATCCTCCGGCTGTTGGCCACATCCGGCAACCAATAAACTAACTAATAAAATAACTATAATAGCAACCTGTATATACTTACGACCGGCCATTTGCCACCACACTCCCTTTTTCATCATTCTTGTTCCTCTTCTTTTAGAATTTGCACAAACTTTTCATTTATCTCAATCAGCCGGGTAAGGTCATTTTCGGTCAGTTTGCCGAAATATTTTGCCAGAACCCTGCGCCGGCTGTCGTCGCATATTTTAACCTTCTCTTTACCCGTGGGGGTGATCTCCAACCGAACCAGACGACGGTCCTTATCATCCCGCCTCCGGCTTGCCAGGTCCACTTTGCACAGGCGGTCAATCAGTGCGGTAACGGCGCTCAAAGAAACCCCCAGGTCATCGGCCACCTTCGACACTGTCATGTTGCCGTTCTCGTGCAGTTTTTTCAGTACCATGTACTGGCTGCCCGTAACCCCAACATCTTGCTTTCCTATCTCCTTGTGGATTTGGCGCAACATACGCTGCGCAGCATCGTCCATCCCGTCAAAATAACGCATTATCAAGTCCTCTTTCAAATTGAACCCCTCCAAGGCATTATGTCCAAAATACTTTACCTCGTTAAGTTTATTATGAGTGGGATAAAGTGTCAACGTAAATATTAGATTGACAGCTGCAAAGAAACATTTTACAATCCCAAGTAACCATATGGTTACTTGCGCATTTGGAGGTGATTTACATTACCGATTACCGGGATAGTAAAGAACGTATTTTAATAACGGCGGAAGATGTTTTTGCCCAAAAGGGGCTTGCGGGGGCGCGGGTTAACGACATTGCGGCCAAGGCCAGGGTTAATAAACGTATGCTTTACCATTATTTCGGCAGCAAGGAAGGGCTTTATGAAGCGGTTTTAAGAGTTAACCTGGAGAAGGTCTACTCCATAGAAGATAAACTTTCTTCATTAAATAGTGTTATTGAGAGGATCACGGGCGCTATACGGCAATATTTTTACTTCCTGGCGGAGAACCCAAATTTTGTGCGAATTATGGAATGGGAGTTTTTGCAGGGGTCTGAGCATTTGAGTAAACTGTTTAGCCGGTATGACATTTATAATCTGCCTGAAGTGGCGAGTGTTTTAAAAGAGGGGATTAATGAAGGAATTTTTCATGCCGACATAGACAGCCGCCATTTGATGCTGAGTATTAATGCTATGTGTTTTATGTATTTCAATAGGGCGGGGGCGTTAGGTGCGGTCTGGGAGGGGGATATGCTGTCGCCGGAGATGCTGGAGGAGAGGCTGCGGCATATTTTGCAGGTGGTTTTTCGGGCTATTTTGAAGGAGCCTGGTGCGTGTGACTTTTAAAAGATTAAAGGCTTTTTGGACAGGATTACAGGATAGGGAAGTTAGGGGTTAGGAAATCAGTTGGAAGAGTTGGAATATTGGTATGGTAGAAAAAGACCCGGAAGGAATGCCTAGGGCCTTAATCGTGTTTTATCCTGTAATCCTGTCTAAGGGCTAAGATTTAAAGATTTAAGACCTTTTTGACAGGATTACAGGATTGCAGGATAGGTAAGTTAGGTGGGCTTTGGATTGGTGGCTTGCTGATTAAGGGGTGTTGGACGGGTCTACTGTTTGAAGGATTAAAAGATTAAAGAATTGAGGCCTTTTGACGGGATTAACGGGATTTATGGGATTGTGGATTGCTTGGGCTTTCGATGAGAGGCTTTTACTGTTTGGCACATAAGGAATTTGGTGGAATTTATTTTTAAGAAGATTTATTGTTTAAAAATTATTATAGGGATAATTGCTTAATACGTAGTGGATTAGTTTATATACGCTGATTCACGCAAACGCTCAAAACCAAAATCCCGTTTGATCCCGTTAATCTCGTCTAAAATAAAAGACCCGGAAGGAATGCCTAGGGCCTTAATCGTGTTTTATCCTGTAATCCTGTCTAAGGGCTAAGATTTAAAGATTTAAGACCTTTTTGACAGGATTACAGGATTGCAGGATAGGTAAGTTAGGTGGGCTTTGGATTTGTGTGTTGGCTGATTAAGGGGTGTTGGTCGGGTCTACTGTTTAATGATTAAGAGATTAAAGAATTAAGGCCTTTGACGGGATTAACGAGATTTATGGGATTTTGGGTTAAGTGGCTTGACCCAGAAGTAGTGCCTAAGGCATTAATCGTCTCTTATCCTGTAATCCTGTCAAGGTTTAAAGGTTTAAAGATTTAAGAACTTTTAGACAGGATTGCAGGATAGGTAAGTTAGGTGGCTTGGGATTGGTGTGTTGGCTGATTAAGGGGTGTTGGTCGGGGCTACTGTTTAATGATTAAGAGATTAAAGAATTAAGGCCTTTGACGGGATTAACGGGATTTATGGGATTGTGAATTGCTAGGGCTTGATAAGTGTCTTTATTATAGTTAGATAAGTATTTTGTGGGACTAATTTGTAAAAGATTTATTATTCAAAAATCATTCCCAAAAAGTGTAGACCACAGAATAATTTAGTTTATAAACCTCTGAGTATGCAAATGCGACAAACAAAATCCCGCTTAATCCCGTTAATCCCGTCTAAAATAAAAGACCCAAAAGAAATACCCAAGGCTTTAATCGTGTTTTATCCTGTAATCCTGTCAAAGGTTTAAGATCTTAAAGATTTAAGCACTTTGGGACCGGTACATCGTAAAACGAAACACTAGGCAGGTTTGACCGGTGAAAGAATCAGCCTGTCCAAAACCACAGCAAAAGAGGGGTTCATCATGAGAAATAGCAAAAGTTTATTATCAATTATCTGTCTAACTGTCTTAATCACTTTTATTTCCAGCGGGTGTGGGGACGGAAAAACCGGAACGGAACTGCCGTCCGGGTACGTGGAGGCCCAGGAGGTAGACATAAACACCAAAATACCCGGCCGCGTAATTAAACTGCTGGTGCAGGAAGGTGACGAGGTGAAGCCGGGCCAGGTGGTGGCAGAGCTGGACAAAAAGGATTTAAAGGCCAAGGAAAACCAGGTACTGGCCGGCGTCCGGGCTGCAAAAGCGCAACTACAAAAAGCAAAAACCGGGCGCATAGTCACCCAGTCAACAGTTAAGGCCAAGCTAAACAGAGCCAGGGCGGCACTGGAAAAGGCCAGGGCACAGGCTGAAGTATCTTCTAAAACATTACAAAGAATGGAAACTCTCTTCGAACAGGGGGCCATACCCGCACAGCAGCTTGACGAGGCGCAGGCTAAAGCCCGAGCCGCACAGGCTGCACAAAATGAAGCCACAGCCGCAGTGGAAGAAGCCCAGGCGGCAGAGCTTAAAATAAACCTGGCCCATGATGAAGTGGAAGCGGCACAGGCACAGCTCGAGCAGGCCAACGCCGTCCTCAGCGAAATCAGAAACAACCTGCAGGAACTACAAGTAGAAACCCCGTGCGCGGGTACGGTAACAGCAGTAAACGTTGAAGCGGGAGAACTTGTCTCCACCGGACTGCCCGTAATTACCGTAACGGATTTTACTAATAACTGGGTGGAATTACAGGTTAACCAGGACATTGTGCAGTCGCTGCAGACAAAGCAGGAAGCCACCGTGCTGGCCGGAGGGAAAAGCTATGCAGGGGAAATCACCAGGATCGGCAGCAAACCATCCTTTGCCACCAGACGGGCAACCACAGACCGTGGGGATAAAGATATAGTGACTTACCAGGTACGCATCCGTGTGGACAACCCGGAGCTACGCCCGGGCATGAACGTACAAGTGGAATTTGAAGCTGCAACCGGTGGTGTTAAAGATGCTGCGTAATATTTGGCTCGTCACCCTGCGGGAATGCCGGCGCATACTGGCCGACCGCCGCCTGCTGGTAGTTATGCTGGGTATTCCCCTGCTATACGCAACTTTTCTTAATATTATGTACATCAAAGGGGTAGTCAACCACATCCCTACCGCCGTCTATGACAGCAACGGTACTGCCCTGAGCCGCGCTGCCGTCCAGGCCTTCCATGATTCCCAGCGGTTTAACATTGAAACCACGGTCAGCAGCGAGGCCGAAATGCGACGCGCGCTGGAGACAAAAGAGGTACAAGTGGCTGTGGTCATACCTAAAGATTATGCCCGGGACATAAAACGTGGAGAAGGCTCAAAGATACTGGTGGCGGTCAACGGCACCAACTTTCTTTACAGCAATGCGGTGCTGAGCTCGGCGGGACAAATAGTGGGCGCCATATCCGCAGCCACCGAAGTGACTACTTTAGAAGGCAGTGGCTACCTACCGGATAAGGCCAGGAATTTAGCCGGGCCGGTGCAGCTGGCCACCCGGGTCTGGTATAATCCCTATTTTAATTACCCCAATTTTCTTATGCTGGGCCTGGTGGGAGCTGTAATCCAACAAGTACTAATGCTTTACGTGGCCATTGCTATTACCAAAGAAAAGGAAGAGGGTACTCTAGAGGAATTGATTGCCAAACAGTATTCGGCGACGCAGGTGATAATGGGTAAAATAATTCCTTATTTCCTCTTTAATTTTATCACCATGAATGTAGTACTGGCCGAATGTTATTATCTATTTAAAATTCCGTTTAACGGCAGTATAGGCAACCTGCTGTTGCTGGAGGTTATATTCTTGGGCGCCATTACAGCCCTGGGGATTCTGCTTTCTGTAATCTGCAGAAACCAACTGGAAGCCACCCAGCTGGCCATGCTCTTTGCCCTGCCCTCATTTCTGTTCTCCGGCTACACCTGGCCGCTGGACGCCATGCCGGCAGTCGCCAAAGGGATCGCCGCTGTTATGCCGCTAACTTATTTTGTTACCAACCTCAGGGACATAGCGCTGATGGACCTGCAGCTGCCGGTGATGATGAAGGATATTATGGTGCTGGGGGCAATGAATGTAGTACTGCTCCCGGCTGCGATTCTGGTGTTTGGAAGGCAGTACAAAAGGTTTAAAGATTAAAGATTTAAGACCTTTTTGGACAGGATTGCAGGATTGCAGGATAGGTAAATTAGGTGGGCTTGGGATTGGTGTGTTTGCTGATTAAGGGGTGTTGGTCGGGTCTACTGTTTAATGATTAAGAGATTAAAGAATTAAGGCCTTTGACGGGATTAACGGGATTTTTGGGAATTTAAGTTAAGTGGCTTGACACAGAAGTAGTGCCCAAGGCATTAATCGTCTCTTATCCTGTAATCCTGTCTAAGGGTTAAGGTCTAAAAGATTTTAAAGATTTAAGACCTTTTTTTAGACAGGATTACAGGATTGCAGGATAGGTAAGTTAGGTGGGCTTTGGGTTGGTGTTTTGGCTGATTAAGGGATGTTGTGCGGGCTACTGGTTAATGATTAAGAGATAAAAGATTAAAACCCTTTGACGGGATTAACGGGATTTTTGGGATTCAGAGTTGCTTGGGCTTTCGATAAAAGGCTTTTACTGTTTGGCACATAAGGAATTTGGTGGAATTTATTTTTAAAAAGATTTATTTTTTAAAAATCATTATAGGGATAATTGCTTAATACGGAGTGGATTAGTTTATATGCGCTGATTCACGCAAACGCTCAAAACCAAAATCCCGCTTGATCCAGTTAATCCCGTCTAAATAATAGTTAGTTAGGGGTTAGGGGTTAGGAAATCAGTTGGAAGAGTTGGAATGTTGGTATGGTAGAAAAAGAACCGCAAGAAATGCCCAAGGCTTTAATCGTGTTTTATCCTGTAATCCTGTCTAAGATTTAAAGATTTTAAGACCTTTCGGACAGGATTGACAGGTTTTGCAGGAAAAACAAGGTAGCTAGCCAATTATAGTATTTATTCGAGAAATATTTTAAATCCAAAGAAAGGTTGTTACCTATGCAAAAGACCGGCAGATCAATCATCTTACTGACTCTGACAGCCTTTTTATGCCTGGTGGGTACTAATCCGGCCCTTGCGCTGGACATTTACTGGAAACCTGCGGAGGAAAATACGGGTTACAGCCAGAGGCTTTATTCCACCACCAACAAAGTGGACATCCAGGTGCGCGTGGAAGATGCCGAGGAAGTACAGGTGAACGGCGAGGAAGCTATGCAGTACGGAGATGATGACTCGGATTTATGGCTGCTGGACGAGTACATCTTAGAGCCCGGGGAAAACACCATTAGCGTCTCAGTGACATTAGATGAATCCGCTACGGATGACGAAGATGAGGAGGACGTGGAGAACAGTGGTGAAATTACCATCACTGTATTTGACCGCCCCCTTTCCGGATCCACCCGTTATTTCGAGGATATCGGCGCGGACATAACGGCTTTTGACGGTGCCGTTGAGCTAACATTACCTGATAACGCTGTCCTCACGCGGGGCAGCAGGGCGGCCTGGGATCAGAGTGTTACCGTGCGCAGTTCCGAGCCTTTATTTAAATTATCACCCAAATATGTACCACTCAGCCCGGTTTACACCATAAACGCCCCCGCATCGTCCTACTCGCTTTCCGATGCAGGGGAATTGACTCTGGAATATGACAGCCCAACCGGCGCTAATAACGGCTACATAACCGTCCTTTATGCCATGCCCAACATGATGTACCCACAAGCCATGCAAAGGCAGAATAGCTACAACTTAACAGGTGACAGCGTTACCGTTCCCTTCTCTAAGACCGGCTTTGGAAATTACCTGGTGGTACGTGTAATTCAGGACTTTCAGGATTTTTATCTTAAACAAGAAGGCAAAATTGACCTGGAATGGGCACGTCCTTACATAATGACATTATGGTCCCGGGGAATAATGGACGGGCTGGAAAGATACCCGGACGGTACGCCGGTGCCGGAAGGCTTCTTGGGGCTGGCGAATAGTTCAGGGAGCTCGGAGATTTCCATTTCCCGCAAAGAATTTATAACTATGCTGGGTAAAGGGATGCGGCTGCCGGTTACATTCTCTCTGCCGCACCTGCGCACTTTCCAGGATTTGCAGGGTATTGAGTTGGAACAAATACAGTATATAGAGGCGGCGATGAGGGCCGGCTGGATTCCCAACACCGCGCCTAAAGATGGAAGACTATCCTTCAGGCCCGGGGATCCGCTAACGCGCGGGCAAGCCTGCATTATTATGGCCCGGGCACTGGGCCTGCAGCTCCCTACTCAGGACAGGGCCAGCCAGCAGTTGCAGGCCTACTTCCCAGCAGACTATCAAGCCACATACAGCTGGAACAGGCCCCATATAATCGCCGGCATCCAGGCCGGGCTGCTGCCTTTAACCGAAAAAGGAGCACTACAGCCGGATAAAGCGGTAACCCGGGCCGAAGCAGCCCGTATGGTCTATAAAGTAATGGACATGGCGAATAAGCTCTAACCCAAATAACTCAAGTTTTTGGTGACAGTCACCAAAAACTTGAGTTATTTTAAACCGTCATGCTATTTTTTTTGAGATTTTTGTAGCCCTACTTGAACGATACGTTGCATTTCCTCCAAGGAAGGAACGGTAAACAATCTCCCGGCTACCTCGTCCAAAACACCAGGATCTGAAATTTCGTGTATCGCTTGTCGCAAGTCAGCCGAATCTTTTCCGTATTTACTTTCCAAAAACCTGCAAATTACCGCCCGTATGCCTTCTGCTCGACCTTCCTGCCGTCCTTGTTCCCGTCCTTGTTCCCGTCCTTCTTCTCGTCCCTCTTCCCGTCCCTCTTCCCGTCCTTGCGCCAGGCATTGCGCCCTATATTTTTCCTGCCTTTTTTCAAACATTGCACGGGAAAAAGGATGATTAGCTAACAAGTCCTCAATTTTCGCTTTTTCTTCCGCACTCATTTCATCAGCCATTCTTAATATCACCTCCAGCTCTTTATTTGTTACCAACTTATTTTTAAACTGAAATTCCATTAAGTCCTTCCGATACACATTTTTAGGATCTTCCAGGCACTTTTGAACCAACATTAAAGTACTGCTCAACTTTAGCTTTTCATTTCTGGCCAGGAATATTGAAAACATATATGATTGTTCTGCCTTTGTCAATTCCCTCAACACCATAATTTGTACGGGTATTGCTTCACCATCCACCCGGTAAAAACCGGAACCGGGCATATCCTTTAAAACTTTTAGTCCCCTGTCTTTTATCATGTTCAACATGGCCCGGGGGTATCTGCTGCTTACAAATGTAAGTGTTAATTGATCCAGGTTATTCATCTTTGGATGTTCCAGCACTTTGTAAAGACGGGCAATAGCCAAGCCTTTATCATAGTCATTAGGTTCCAAATAGTCATCCGGGCTTTTAAATTCAAAAAGGTTATATTTCCTGAAAATATCCGCCACCGGGTGCCTTAGCTTTACAGCATCCTTTTTCTTAACCACTAAAACATCTACGTTCAGGGGTTTTGAGGAAAGGGCTTCTTCGGCTTTAATTTCAATATCACCAGGACCGACATCGAAAAGGGCTTCCCGCAGAGCTATAACAAACATAGGATGCCACTGTTTTGTGGGCAATATATACACACCCTTTTTTATATTATACCACTTTTTTACTTTTATCTCATAGATCTAATTATATCTTTTTTTGCCCCTCAGAACAAGTGTTCGCGGTGCATTTTTGTGCCAACCCGTAAAAGAGTTATATAACAAAAAAACCCCTTCCGGGATGTAACCCGGAGAGGGGTTTTTTCTTTTTGTTTTAACATAATGCCTCCTGAATATTGTCCCCTTCGATAATACAACCTGGTAGGGCGGGAACTGTTACTGTGTACCCCTGATCTTCTTCGTTATATTCTAAAATTACTTTAAATCGACGCTTCGTGGGACTTCCCTCCCTCTTATCTAGAACTATTGCATTTATTGTAGCATATATTCTTTCCGGTCAACAGTGTTCATTTTCCATATTTTTACCACAATCGAAGTTATGCGTTCCTCCATCACTGCCCGAGGGGAATCAGGTGACAGGCACCAAAAACTTGAATTATTGTTACTCACTCCAATATTTTGCCTAAATCCTCCCGCAGCTCCAGGGGAATGGTAGCGATTTTACAACGACGCCCTTTAAGGGTGGCCTTCCCCACCATCACCAAGGCCCGAGACCAAAGATTGCCCAAAGGGGACTCCGGATCCATTTCATTCCAGAAGAATCCGTCCCCTTCCATGGATTCGAATTTCCGGGTGACAGCGTTTAGTCTGCTCCAGCCTTCCCGCTGCAGCAGGTACTTCAAGAGCTCCCTTTCTTCTTCAGTCAATTCAAGTACAACCTTTTTCAGATTTTCCCGGCGGGTAAGAAAAATCCTTCAGCTGTTCCTCCCTTTCCCGCCGGAGCCGCGCCCGCTCAAGGCCAAAGGTAACACAAGCCCCATCCAGCCATATGGCGGGCATATTCTTCAGCCCCCGCACAATAGAAACATTTACGGAAATAGTCTTTTCCTCCACTTTTTGCCGCTGCTGCTCCACGTAGTCGTAGATAAAATCATCTTCATTCATATGAGATTAAGGGACTCCTCAAACTGTCTTATGTGACGGCCCAATCCGTATAACTTTTCCTTGAATTCCTCTTCACAGTCGGTACAGTCAATCCTTTCATAATATTCCCAGGCCTGCTCAGGTCTCCCATTTGCAACATTAATGCGGCAAAATTAAATAGGAGCTCCGGAGAATCTGGGAACATATCCTCCAACATTTTCATCAAAGAGAGGGATTCATCATATTTTTTCTGTTGCCGGAGGAGATTGGCCAGAGTCATTATGGCCCGGGGATAAAGCTTTTCACGACGCTGCAAGTCTTGCAACAGCTCGGTGGCCTCCTTAACTTGTCCCTTGTCCCGCAGCTGTATGGCCTGGTCCACTATTCGATCCAGTTCCTTATCGGGATTCATTATCACAGGTGTCTTTCTTATTTCCACCATACGCTGCTCTCCGTCAATATACATGGGAATGGGCTCATTTTCGGGCAGTACGCCCCTCTCTATCAAAGCATTTGCTGACGCCATTTTCGCAGCAGAAGAGAATACGGGGGATTCCAGCACCCGCCTGCCCAGTTTTTCACCCCACTCCCCGCCGTATTGCACCAAACCGCGAAGACCCTGGTCCGCTTCACCGGAACCATCATCGTCCAAAAGCCATGCCAGCACTGTCATGCGGGAAAGACCGTCGTGCGCAAACTCCCGGCCTGCCTCCGACTTAGCATTTTCATCTCCCGTCATTTCTTGCATATCATACCGGGGACTCAGTTCATAGCTCATTTCAAAAGGTGGAATGGCGCCCCGCTCCACCTGAAAGGCCACCTTCTGCATACCGGCAAAGAGCCCGTGCACTTCCGCTATAGATGATAAGAGGGAAGCGGCCCGCTTAAAGCGCCCCATGTTAAAGCAGGCCACTGCAGCCATAAATACATTTTCCCAGGAGACATGATGGGACTCCCAGCGCCGGTAAAGGTCGAAAACACGACGGTGATCCTTCATGTCGGCGGCCGCCCGCATAATGATTGCCGTGTATTCTCGAAAAAAGTGGGTACCCACCTGCCCCGCACGGCGCAGGTCCGCCCACCCGTCCTCATAGCTTTTTATGGCCTGTTGCAAATACTTCCGTGCCTGCTCTTCCCGGCCCAATGCCACATAAATTCTCGCCGCAAGGCCATAGCTGAAGGGATTTGATTCCCCTTTTTCACTTTCTTCACCGATACTGGGTTCCAAAACCTCCAGGGCGCGCCACAGCTCACCGGCCAAGAAAAAAGCCTGCGCCAGGTTATTGCGTATGGGAACAGCTTCATCTAGCTCCAGGGCTGCGGCAAATGCCTCTCCCGCAGCCGCAAAGTCGCCGTCTGACAACAACTTCCTCCCTTTATCTACAAGTTCCTTTGCTCTTTTAACCGTCATCTCGGGTACCTCCCTTTAATCAATAACTCAAGTTTGAGGTGACTGTCACCATTTTCTTGAGTTATTTTAGTAATCTGGAAATATTAGATTCTGTGAGGAATATGTGCCGGGCGATTTGCCGCAGGGTATAGTTTTGTTGGCGAGCTTCCCGTGCATAGGCTTTTTTGTACGGCGTAAGGTCTCTCTTGCGACTCCCGCTTTTTATCAATTGGTATTCCTTTGAACTCACCCCGGTGCTTAGAAGAATTTCATCCAGCCCTTCACCGGTAGGCTTGTCCCCCGCGGAGCTGTGCTCCGACACAAAGTCTTCGTCGCCCATCACCCTCATAGCACTGTAATCGTAAGTCTCCTCTTCTTGTTCTTGCACAAATTCCTTGTAGCTTGCTATGGCCTTTTCCCGGTTACCGGAGAATATATCGAGCAGGAGATCTATATCGACAAAACACTGCCGGTTTTGTCGGTAATACATGTCACTGCTCCAGGGATATTCCCACACATTATTACATATTCCACCCCTGACAGGATTCTGGTGCACATACCTCAACAGGGTCAATGCATACCTTTCATTCTGCACCAATATCCCCGTGTACCGTCCCTGGAAAACGTGTCCGGTACGTTCTTGATTGCTATTATAATACTTGGCAAAAGCATCGTTGACATAATGCATCACTTTATGCAGGGGATCTTTTAACGTTTGTAATATCAAATGATAATGATTGCCCATGATTACATAGCCAAATAACCTAAAATCGAGATTTTTTTTACCAGCAATCAGCCTTCTAAGCAAGTAGTTCTTGTCGCTGTTCCGGCTAAAAATAAACTCGCGGTTATTTCCCCGCTGAATTACGTGATACAAAGCACCTTCAAATTCAATGCGCGGAAACCTTCCCACCAAAACCGCACCCCTTACCCATATTTTGCAAAAATAATATCGCACAACCCCCAATAAGTCAAGAAATTGGTGACTGTCACCAAAAACTTGAGTTATTAGCCAAATCCCGGAGATATACATTGACTTGTTGTTTTCGGTTTACGGGAGGATATTGTGGAAATTTTTTACGCAATATTTGGAAAGCCTGGATAAACGGCATTGGCAGGTGGAGGACGAAAACCAGCTGGAAGAGGTGGCCAAAAATGTCCGGGAGAGGGCTTTTCAATAAGATTTTGGGGTTACTATTCCTAAGGAGCTCATGGAAAAATACAATCTGCAAGAAGGCAAGGAACTATACGTTATTGAAACCAGCGACGGCTTCAAGCTGACGCCTTACGACCCAGAGTTTAAAAAATGGGCTTTTAGCTTTGAAAACACCAATAGTAAATTTAAAAACACTTTAAAAGCTTTAGCAAAATGAGAAGAATAATCTTTTTGCCTGAAAGGCTTATCCTTTTATTTCATGAACAACTCATTCAGACCTACGGTGGTTCTCACGGAGTCCGGGACGAAAAACTGCTCGATTTTGCTTTAGGGCAACCTAAAGCAACTTTTGAGGATAAATACCTGCATGATAGTCTTATAAAAATGGCAGCGGCATACGGGTATCACATATGCCGCTGCCATCCGTTCATCGATGGAAACTTATACCATGATGATAAAACTGGCATCCGGGGAATTAACAAAAGATGAGCTGGTGCAATGGCTTGAAAAAAATGTAGCATCAATCATAAACCATATAGAATAACACACCAGCCACAGGGAACGTCCCCCTGGCTGCCTTCAAAGGATTTAAGACCTTTTTGGACAGGATTACAGGATTGCAGGATAGGTAAGTTAGATGGGCTTAGGTTGGTGTCTTGGCTGATTAAGGGATGTTGTGCGGGGCTACTGGTTAATGATTAAGAGATAAAAGATTAAAACCCTTTGACGGGATTAACGGGATTCATGGGATTCAGAGTTGCTTGGGCTTTCTATAAAAGGCTTTTACTGTTTGGCACATAAGGATTTCTAGTGGGTCTATTTTAAAAAGCATTTATTCCACCACCAACAAAGTGGACATCCAGGTGCGCGTAGAAGATGCCGAGGAAGTACAGGTGAACGGTGAGGAAGCCATGCAGTACGGAGAAGATGACTCGGACCTATGGCTGTTGGACTAGTACATCCTGGAGCCCGGGGAAAACACCATTAGCGTTTCAGTAACATTAGATAAATCCGCTACGGATGACGAGGATAAGGACGTTAAAACAGTGGTGAACTTAACATCACTGTCTTTGACCGCCCCCTTTCCGGTTCCACCCGTTATTTTGAGAAAATCGGCACCATGCCCAACATGATGTACACACAAGCCATGCATAGATAGAATAGCTATAACTTAAAAGGGGACAGTGTAACAGGCCCCATATAATCGCCAGCATCCAGGCCGGGCTACTTCCCTTAACAGAAAAAGGAGCCCTAAAGCCAGATAAAGCGATAACCCGGGCCGAAGCAGCACGGATGGTTTATAAAGTAATGGAGAGGGCTAATAAGCTTTAAGGACCGCCCCCTTGGTTTGTTACAATAAATTCTGCCAATCTCTTCTACTATAAAGCACCCTGATAATTGTAACTGTTTTAATTCCCTCGACTTCGATATAAAACACAATGTAGTTATCGACTAATATCTTTCTAATACCTATTTGAGCCAGACGTTCATCGTTGATTAGTGCATTTCTAAACGGCATGTCTTCGAGCGTGCTGATTGCATCTGCAATTCTAGAAATAACCCTTTGCGCTGTTTTAGGTTCCAATAACTCCTTCGAAATATACCTGCCGATTTCAAACAAATCATCCTCAGCAGGCTTTGTAATTAGAAGGTCGTATGTCGCCATATTATAAGTCCTTATAAGTGTCAGCCAATGCTTCTTTAAAAGGTCTTACTTTCTCCGTTTTCATGGCTTCAACGCCCTCATCAATCAACTTGTACAGCTCAAATTTTCCAACAAGCTTTTCATAAGTTTCGATACTCATCACGGCTAGATCACCCTGACCGTTTTTGGTAATATATACAGGCTCATTATACTTGTGGCAGAACTCAGATATTTCACTGTACTTATTTCTTAGATCTGAGCTTGGTCTAATTGATGGCATAAAAACACCTCCCAAAACCTATCAATATTATATCATGATAATGATATGCCTTCAATTAGGCCAGTAAAGATTCTTAATCTTATCCATAGTCTTTAAGCGAACTTCGGCATAAAAAAAATTTACCTAATAGAAATGACAGCAGTATACGGGTACCACATATGCAACAACCATCCATTTATTGGGAAACAAAAGAATTGCACTTCTTAATCACCATTACCTTATTAATCACCACGTCATCCCTCATGCGGCAAACCTCTTTCCAATAATTTACCCATGATATGCATGCGCTCTTCATTCAATCGGGCGTATTTTTTTAAGGTAACCATTTCAAATAACATGCGTTTAGCTTCATCATTACAGTAAACAACTTTTCCGGTGATGATCACCCGTGCCTGAAATACAGTGGAAGCCCTTTTCAAGTCCACCAGGTCCACATCTCGACATAAAAGGCCGGCTAACTCCTGACCTATCATAAATACATCATAAGCACCCAGCTCTTGGTCTGACAAAAAAGCTATATCTATGTCGCTTTCCGGTAACATCCTACCAGGCAATGCAGATCCAAAAAAAATAATAAGATAGGGAGATACTTTCTTGATTAAACAGTGTCTGGATATATCAATTTCCTGCTGTTTCAACACAAGATATCATCCTTACTATACCAACGTGTTATTATTGAAACACATATTCTTTTCGATCAACAGTTTTGTTTACCATATTTAAACTATTGGTGTTTAGGAAGTTTTAAAACAAAATCCCCCGGAAAGGGGATTCTCTTTTGTTTTACATCCGGCAATACCCCACCTGCCACAGGGTGCGTCCCCCTGGCAGGTGCTAACATTTAAAAGCTTCATAGATACCCGTAAGTAATAACCTCTCTCATTGAAACATACAATATGTACAAATATAAAAACGTATGTTATTGTAGGAGTGAGAATTATTGGGTAAAAACAATCCGGAGGGATTACCTATGACTACCACCGTTACTATTGCCGAGTTCAGAAAAGATTTACGCAAGTTCATCGACAAAGCCTTGACCGGCAGAGAAATCCTCTGTATGGACGCTAAAAGCAAAGATCGGCAAACTTGCTCACTTTTGAATACCAAGCTCCTTTTGGATATGTTAGAAACATTTTCATTCGAACCCAAGATTTATTATGACCAAGAAACTAAAACCCATAATATTCATCTGGACGAACTCAGATTATACGCATATGCTGACACTCTGGAAGAAACCACCGAACAAATAATTGACCTTGCATTTGATTATACAAGGGATTTTATTAATCGAATCGAGTTATTTTTGCATGTTCCAGACAGGAAAACTCACTACCCTTATGTTTTAAGACTGGCTCATTGCCAGGATAGAGACGAGATAAAAAAGCTCATTTTCGGGAGTTAATACATGGGTACATGTGTTTTAGAGTATTTATCAAAGTCTGCAAAAAGTTAGGCTTGCAAAAAAGAAGGATGGGTAATCGTTTTGTTTGGGAGGGGATAGATTCTCACGGCCAGTATCGTCAAGTGTCCATTCATATTCACGCCGAAGGGAGAGACATTCCCAGCGGAACATTCAACAAAATGGTAAAAGATTTAGGGTTTAGTAATGAAGAAGAATTCTTTCGGTTTCAAAAGTATAAAAAATAAAGAAAGTCTCAGTGGAAGAACAAGGGCCCTCCAGCCGTACAAAGCAGGATGATATATAAGGTTATGGAAAGGGAAATATGCTGTAATACAAATAACTCAAGTTTTCGGTGCCATTTTCGGTGCCAGGCACCGAAAACTTGAGTTATTGAAAAAGGCCGAGCCCTACGTACTATTTTTTATGAGATTTTTGCAACCCTTCTTGAACAATACACCGCATTTCTTCCAAGGAAGGAACGGTAAATAATCTTCCAGCCACTTCGTCCAAAACACCAGGATCTGAAATCTCGTGTATCGCTTGCCGCAAGTCAGCCGAATCTTTTCCGTATTTACTTTCCAAGAATCTGCAAATTGCCGTCCGTATGCCTTCTGCTCGACCTTCCTGCCGTCCTTGTTCCCGTCCTTGCGCCAGGCATTGCGCCCGGTATTTTTCCTGCCTTTTTTCAAACATTGCACGGGAAAAAGGATGATTAGCTAACAAGTCCTCTATTTTTGCTTTTTCTTCTGCACTCATTTCATCAGCCATCCTTAATATCACCTCCAGCTCTTTATCTGTTACCAATTTATTTTTAAACTGGAATTCCATTAAGTCCTTGCGGTACACATTTTTAGGATCTTCCAGGCACTTTTGAACCAATATTAAGGTGCTGCTCAATTTTAGCTTTTCATTTCTGGCCAGGAATATTGAAAACATATATGATTGGTCTGCCTTTGTCAATTCCCTCAACACCGTAATTTGTACGGGTATTGCTTCACCATCCACCCGGTAAAAGCCGGAACCGGGCATATCCTTTAAAACTTTTACTCCCCTATCTTTTATCATGTTTAACATGGCCCGGGGGTGTCTACTGCTTACAAATGTAAGTGTTAATTGATCCAGGTTATTCATCTTTGGATGTTCCAACACTTTGTAAAGGCGGGCAATAGCCAAGCCTTTATCGTAGTCATTGGGTTCCAAATAGTCATCCGGACTTTTAAATTCAAAAAGGTTATATTTCCGAAAAATATCCGCCACCGGGTGCCTTAGCTTTATAGCATCTTTTTTCTTAACCACTAAAACATCTACGTCCAGTGGTTTTGACGAGAGAGCTACTTCATCTTTAATCTCAATATCACCGGGACCGGCATCCGATAAGGCTTCCCTAAGGGAGGTAACAAACATAGGATGCCATTGTTTTGTGGACAATTTATACACAGCCTTTCTTGTATTATACCACTTTTTTACTTTTGCCTCATACAACCTGCCAAAGGGAACGTCCCCTTGGCTGCCCTTTTTGCCTGAAAGGCTTATCCTTTTATTTCATGAACAACTCATTCAGACCTACGGCGGTTCTCACGGAGTTCGGGACGAAGAACTGCTCGATTCTGCTTTAGGGCAACCCAAAGCAACTTGATTGTCATTCTGAGTGCAGCGAAGAATCTGAGTATTTATTGAACGACACGAATCTGGATTTTTTCAGCAGTCCCGGAAAGTCCCCTGGCTGTTCTCAATCGGCAACAAACTATTAGTTTTTTAATAACCAGAAATTTATTGATTTCACTATCAATTCAGAATATAATGAATGAATACTCAATCGAATTTATGGAAAGGGAGGTGTAGCTTAACAAAGCTTGCGATAAGCATTAACTACCTAACTAACAAGGGAGGAATTTAAGTGCGTAAAAAGTGTTTAATTATTATTTTCACCTTTCTAATGGCTCTTACCTTAGCCGTACCTGCATACGCGGGCAGCCCAAACATAACACTTGATGGTAACGAGCTAACCCTGGACACACCACCCATCATAGATAACGGTCGAACTCTGGTACCCATGCGGGCAATTTTTGAAGCCCTCGGAGCCGGAGTAAACTGGGATGGCGCCACTAATACGGTAACTGCATCGGTGGGAGATACAGAAATTCAGCTTATTATAGGGGGTAAAGCTTTCAAGAATGGTGCATCCGTAAATTTGGACGTCCCTGCCAAGCTTTATGAGGGCCGTACCATGGTACCCCTTCGTTTTGTAAGCGAAGCCCTGGGTGCAAGTGTTAATTGGGATGGTAGCACACAAACTGTAATTATTACGTCTCCTTCTAAAGCAGACACCCCTCAGCCGGCACAAGACCCAGAGGAACCGGCTGAGCCACCCAGTGAACCTCCTGCTGATACAGGTACAGAAGATACCAATGAGCCAGCTTTAAATAGAGACACGCCTTTTGAGCAGTACCTGGTAGGCCTGGAAAAAAGATTCGTGCCAGAAAAAGCTGAAGGAGTATCCCGGACTTACCAGTTTGTCATTAATAAAGGGCATCCCGGCAAGTATTATGTTACCATTAAGGACGGCCTGTGTACTACAGGTGAAGGTGAGGTAGACAGTTCAACAATAACCATAACCGTAGGCGAACAGCTATGGCTGGATATAGCCGGTGGAAAAGTTGACGGCACCGTAGCTTACTTTACTGGCAAATTTGAAGTGGATGGTAACCCTAATTATGTAGCAGATCTAACTAAATTCTTTGCCCGGCCTGAGTAATTAAAGGAACACTTTTAAAGTATAATCAATAAATGACAGTTCCCAGCCCTGAGAAGGCTGGGAACTGTTACGTTAGATAATTTAAAACTAGAAAGGTATGAACACTAAATTCACAGGCAAATACGACCCTGCCGGTGGGATAAATTCAAGAACCTTTTCCTTCCCGGCTTCAACCACACCAATCATGGCACCATCCTTGGGTTTTAAAATACCACTGTTCGGTAAGTAAAAGGCCTGCTGATCCCACTCACCGGCCCCGGCAAATACGCCCCCTCGAGGTGAAAATAATACTCCGACACGGTGCTTGGAACTAATTTTTATTCTATAGATTAAACCGTAATTGCCCTTATTCTTACTCACCAGCCGATCATCTTTTCCACGCAAGAAAGAATCATCTTCACCATCAGCCACTACTAATCGGGCCGGTTCATTGTCCCTAAGGTTGACCGACAAGAAACGGTTACCACGGGAGAAAGTACCACGGATATGATTATCATCCCTGGGTAGTGTAGAAAGACTTGCATAATTATCTAAGGCCTTCTGATCTTTTACTGTTAGCACTATAAATTGCAGTTCATCACGAGCATTTATATTAAATATGCCGTGAACGGTATTTCCAGGCGTAACAGTATCGCTTAATCCCTTATTAAGTACCACTTTTTCCCCGGGCTGCAATTCCAAAAATCTCGACTCCCCCGGGACATATTTCATAAAACGATATGCTGCTGCCCTACCCACGGCCATGGGGTCAGCAGGCCCGGCAATACCATGTTTTTGTACCGTCAGGCGTACCGGCTTTTCCCCTTGATTAACTGCAAGGAGGTACACTTTCTTAGTTTCCTTTGCACCGTTTATATGATGATAATACAAACGGTGCTCCCCTTCCAACACGTCACTATACAGGATACCATCCTCTCGGATAATCTCAGGGCTGTTACTTACCATTACTTGCTCTCTATTCATACTTACAGCCGGATCAATTTCTTTCAGGTCCAGAACCGATATATGAGATATGTCCAGGGGTTCACCCGGCACAGGATTATACAGGTTATACTCGAACTTATCCATTTTAATCTCATCGGTTACCTTTATTACCTTTGTGAGGGTTTCACTCCAGGCCCCTTCACTGTCTTTTACCCTGAGAGTAACCTCGTGTTCCCCGGGAGCAAAAAAGGCTCTTTTATTACCTGTCCATTTTCTGTCCACTAACTTTTGCCCATCTGGATCATGGCTTTTGTCCTCGTATGTTACCGTCTCTCCCTGAGCAACTATTTCCTTGTTTACCGTGAAATCTGCAACCGGCTTTTTATTTGGAGGCAAAGGCGGCGGCAACTTTTCAATATGTATCTCTTTAGTTTCCGGCATGAAATTAACTTTATACCTCATGGTTTCTGCCAGAAAACGTAGTGGAACCAACGTATTACCGTCTTTAATTACAAGCGCACCGTCAATGTCCCGCAACATTCCATTAATTGTAGCCGTTGTCTTTCCCAGTCCCATAATGATAATCTTGTCTTCTCCCCGAACGATAATCTCCTTGGTCTCATTTGACCAAGTTACTTCAGCTTCAAAAGCTTCAACTATAAAGCGAAGGGGTATAAAAGTCTTATCTTTAATCACACGCGGGGCAACTTGCAATTCATGCTGCTGCCCGTTAACCCGAGCCCATTTACTACCGATTTCCAACCCTACTGAATCCGCCCCAAAAGCAACGCCAGTGACGGAAGTACACAGGAACAAAGTGAGAAAAAATATAAAACCGGTAAAATATTGTTGCAAAATACAATCACTCCGTTCAATACTATTTAGTTATTTTGACTGCACGGAATGTTAATTTGTTCCCATGTTAATAAACTTTATTACATGATGAAAGACAGGCAATATGGCCTGTCTTTCATCTTCCTCTTAAGTGCAAACCTTAAGTAACTAGGTTTTCAACTAACTGATGTTTAAAAAGGTTCTGTTAATTAAACACATGGTTAAACAATTAAAGTTATTTTATAGTCAAGGTAGCGGTCTTGGTAGTGTTATCCCAAGCGGTAGCGGCGCCGAAAGCTATACCGGCTGCGCGCAGAGATACATAAGTCCTGCCGTCCTTGATTTCCGCACCCTTGTCGGTGGTCAACGGGGTACCGTTCATAACTACCTCGGACTTACCAACGGTGATTTGAACAGCACGGTCACCCTTGATAAAAGTAGCGGTCTTGGTGGCATTATCCCAGAGCAGGTTCTGTTCGCTTACACCCAGTGCGGTAGCAGCGTCACGCAGTTGAACCATGATCCGGCCGTCAGAAATGTAGCTGCCGTTCTCACCGAGGGTTACGGAGGTGGTCAGCATAGTATCTTCCGGAGCAGGAGTTCCTACAGCTGCCACTTTAACCTTGGCTATGGTAGTGTTATCTTCAAAGAGACCGTCTTCATCATACTTAACTACTTCCTCGTCACCATCGGCACCATCGATTACATAATAATCACCGGCACCGTAATCACTGCCAGCAGAATACTGACTTTCAAGCTCATCAAGATCATTCACTTCGATCAGGGCATCGCCTTTTACCTTAACATCTACAGCGCCCTCAGGAACGGTCCTGTAAGCTACAACGGTTCCAGTAATCTTAATGGTGCTGGCGTCGTTGCTGTCATCGTCAATCTCAATGGTCAAAGTGTTATCATCGTCATCAATATCGCCAATTTCCAGATCGCCTTCTACTACTTCAACATCATAGTCATCCCACTCTATGTCTTTGGGCAGATCGAGAATCAGATTTTTGTCTTCATTCAAAATCCCGGCATCAACTTCAGTAATGGTAATCTCTGCTATGTCCTGAGCGGAACGGCCGATTACAATGTTAGGAGCTACAGTGGCTTCAACTGTTATCGGTTTTACAACTTCCGCTACTACAACTTCCTCGTCAATACCGGCACTTCCACTGATTTCAACAACCAAGTCGCCTTCTTCAGCGTCAGGTGAAAGCAGTACTTCCATATCTTCAAAGGTCAGTTCTGCAGCACTTTCATCGTCATTTGTAATGGTATATTTTACTACTTGACCGTCTTTACCCGGGAAGCTGGTGAGATCTAATTCCACACCGTCTTCAACTTGGTCCGGCAGAGCACCCCAAATTGCCCAGTTAGGCAGGGTCAGGGTAATGGTGCGGCCATCCACAAGACTTCCCTCAATGCTTTCTTCAATGGTTATGTCAGCAATTTCCTGCCCGGTCTTACCGGCATAAACACTTTCAGGATCTTCTACACTTACTTCAACGCCGAACTCGCCGTATTTACCTACTACTAGTTCTTTAACTGAGATATCACTTTCGCCCTTTACCTTGGCGATTATGTCTCCCAGTTCTGCATCGGTTTCGTCCACAACCTCGATGGTAGCTTCAATCTCAATACAAGTTTCCTCGTTTGTACCTTGATTCCCGTCCTTGCTCGAATCTTGGTCAACAACCTTTACCATTAACTCATCGTCATTAATTACAACTTCGCCGTCTATTGAGCCATAGATATTGTTTATTTTCCAACCGGTTCCATTATCACCTGTTAAGTCCCCGCCATTAATACTGCTATCCCAGAGAAAGCCATCGGGAAGTATAAGCTTGACAGATTCATCATCCACTTCAAGTGCACCGGGTCTATCTTCGGTGATCCGGAAAGTCACAGTGCCGTTATCATTAAAAGTATCTTCATCGACGACTTCAATATCTACATCTCCGCCGCTCACACGACCGATGGGGATCTCACCGGTCGTAATACCGCTACCACTGGGGGCGCTGACTTTCGCATAGATAACACCCTCATATCCTTCATCTACATAAACCGATCCGTTGTGTATAAACATATACGACTCTTTGGATGGGTACGGGGAATAACCCACTATTTCTATCTTAATTTCATTTTCATCAAGTTTGGTTACGTGAAGTCCTGTATGGAACCCATATGCGCCACCGCCCAAATTTGTAAATAACGCACTGTCATCTCCATTATACGTGACAGGAAACTCAAAATTATTTGTATCCGGTTTACCAACTTTTACTGATTGTGTAATTATTTGACCACCGCTTAATGGATTAAATAATGCTGTAACACTTGGATAATAATCCGGGGCAGAGTCAGAAATACTAAATGGTTCAGTTCCTTCTCGAAAATAACCGGGACCAGTTTCACCCGTATGTGGGTCTACATCACCCGTACCCGGAACACATAGCCAAGTAGTACCATCTACGGTGAGTGTATTCCAATCGTCAACCGCATAAACAGCTCCATCAACCGTAACTGTTTCCGTATTCATTTCTTCATCTTCGTTTTTACTTCTCAAAAATTTAAAGTCACTGGGTAACCGTATGATGCCTTCGTCACCAACTGACAGTTGTGCACCGGGGCTCTGTGTAAAAACCGTGCCTAGTTCGGCAACAGAATCATCACTTAATACCGGAATACTTAGTACGTCAATATCACCGGCCAAAGCCTGGGATGGAACTAACATCATAAAAACAGATATCAATACTACTAGCATAGTAAACTTTCTTCTCAATTGTTATCCCTCCTGTAAAAATAAACCATATTTTAGATACTGAACCATCATTCACTTCAATCGATACTTTTCCCCTTCACATTTAGGCGCACGCCCCTTCTTTGCCAATTTTGCCTCTTTTCACTCAATTCAAGAATTCAACAGACATCCCTTATTCCCCTTCCAACTTTTTAAAATAGTTGAAATCTATTTGACCTTAATAGAGGAAAAGCCAAACTTTTAATGAATTATGTGTTAAAACTATTAAGGAGGAGAGTTATGAAAAAATTTCATTGGTTTATTTGCGGAGTAGTTGTTGGGGCGTTGGTATTTGGCGGCACATTGTCTTTTGCGTCTATGGGGCAAAAAAATGCTCAACTTACTTATTCTGATATTAAGATTGTTGTGGAAGGATCCCTTTTAGAGCCTGATAAAGAACCGTTTATTATGGATAGTACTGTTTACCTCCCCTTAAGAACTATAGCTGACGCCTTGGGTGAAAAAGTGGGATGGGAAAATAAAACCGTATTGATTGGTTCCGGATCTCCAAGCTTACTCTTAACAGACCTCATAAGTCCTTCCACCAGTGGTTTGGAAACAGGCGATGCATTAATCAAGGTCAATAATAACGAAAGAAGGGGCTTTTACGCCACAGGACAAAAAATGCGGAGCAATGCCAGCATGCGCTTTTTTGTGCAAAATAAAGGAATTAAGGAAATACAGGGTTCTTTGGCTCTGGATGACTCAAATCCCGACAACATTAAACCGGCTGACATAGAAATTTTGGTTGATAGTAAAAAGGTATGGGAAGTCACTTTAACTAAAGGTGATAAGCCTGTTCCAATTAACATTAAACTCGATAATAGTACCAGCAGTGTAACTTTCCGGCTTGATAATCTCTCGGAGACTAAGATAGACTTCTTAGATTTTATCGCCATTTACTAACTGGTTCTTATTATTCATAAAAGCCCCCACGGAATTTACCGCGGAGGCTTTTATTTCTTTCTGATATTTCCCAAATTACAACTCTTCAACCTTTCCTTCCCCAAACATTGAAGGCAGAACATCCCGACCGGTCAAATTGCGGTAAGCGGCCATTGCCGAACCGTGCTTGTTTTTTAGCCCAGCCAGCTTACTTTCTACAGCTATCAAGTCGGCTTCCTTTTCAAGCAAGTCGCCCTTTATAGCCATGCCTACATCAAATTGTACCTGGGCCACTCGCAAAGCTTCTTTCGCAGCGCTAATATTCTCTTGGGCCGCCTTGATGCCTCCCTCCAAAGACACTATGTCATGGTACAAAAGAAGGAACTCTTTTTCCAGCTCGTCCTTTGCTTGGTTAGCATTAAGCTCGGCAATTTCTACTTCCATTTTTTCAATTTCATAAGGCTGGAGAGTCATCCGCAGGTCCTGGCGCTCTATGGTGATTTTTTGTAAAGCCGACCAAACATCCGTGCTTTTATTTACCGCACGATTGACCTCCGAATTCAAACTAACAACATCAATAGGAGTATATTCAATATCAGTTGCCAACTGTGGCCTGTCCTCCGGCCAGAAACCTACTAAAGCATTAAGTTCCACATACGCTTTGTTTAAGTTTTGTTGAGCCTCTATAAGAGTTCCCTGGGCCCCTTCGTATGCCGCATTTTTAGCCGTCATGGCGACTGGGGCCACAGTCCCCTCATTAAGCTTCAGTTGAGAAGTTCGCTTCTCCCACTCAGCCTGCGCAAAAGCCTTTTGCGCGTCGTCCAAGGCCACTGAAGCGCTGCTGACTGAGTAATACTTGTCTACTACCTCTTCCTTAATGTCATCCTGAAGTTTCAGGTAGCTTTTCCGCTTAGTCTGGTAATTTAATTCTGACTGCAGCAATGTCGCATAAGCACTTTCGATTTCCGGATTAACCATACCAACTGGTGTGTAATTCACTGCATCCTGTGATTCTGAACGCTGTTCCCATGCCTTGTCCTTTTGTGTGTCTGCTATTTTTAGGGTTTTGCTAAGCCCCAAAGCGCGCTCCACTGCTTCCTGCAAAGCCAACTCGGGAGTAGCAGGCTCTTTAGCAACAACAACTCCTGTTGACCATAACATTACAAAAAAAAATGTTATGAACCCGATTATTATCCTGCGCACCTGACAACCCCTTCTTTCCTAATAATTTTAACCAACACATTAGTAGCATAACCAGTCTACTAACATCTTCATCATGTGTCAAGATCATGCAGGAAAGTAATCTTTTCCACTAAAAAGCCCGGGCCATATGGCCCGGGCTTTTTGAATAACCGACTAACTATTACTTAACAGTCAAGGTAGCGGTCTTGGTAGTGTTATCCCAATCTGCGGTTGCGCCAAAGGCCACACCGGCTGCACGCAAGGAAACGTAAGTCCTGCCATCCTTAACTTCAGCACCCTTGTCAGTAGGCAGCGGGGTACCGTTCATTACTACCTGAGCTTCGCCAACAGTAATCTGAACAGCGCGCTCACCCTTCAAGAAGGTAGCAGTCTTGGTAGCATTATCCCAGAACAGGTTCTGTTCGCTTACACCCAGAGCGGTAGCAGCGTCACGTAATTGAACCATAATCCGGCCGTCTGAAATGTAGCTGCCGTTCTCACCCAGCTGAATGGAAGTGGTCAGCATAGTATCTTCCGGAGCGGGAGTACCTACGGTTGCTACTTGAACCTTGGCTATAGTAGTATTGTCTTCGAATAAACCGTCTTCATCATACTTAATTACTTCTTCATCACCATTGGCTCCGTCAATTAAATAGTAATCACCGGTGCCGTAATTATTACTAGCGGAATACTGACTCTCAAGCTCATCAAGATCATTCACTTCGTCCAGCGCGTCGCCTTTCACCTTAGCATTTACAGCGCCCTCAGGAACGGTTCTGTAAGCTACAACGGTTCCAGTAATTTTAATGGTGCTGGCGTCGTTGCTGTCATCTTCAATCTCAATGATCAAAGTATTATCATCGTCATCAATATCGCCAATTTCAAGATCGCCTTCCACTACTTCAACATCATAGTCATCCCACTCGATGTCTTTAGGCAGATCAAGAATAAGATCTTTATCTTCATTCAAAATACCGGCATCGGCTTCGGTAATAGTAACCTCTGCAATGTCCTGAGCGGAACGTCCGATTACGATATTGGGAGCTACAGTAGCTTCAACTGTTACAGGTTTTACAACTTCCGCTACTACAACTTCCTCATCAATACCGGCACTTCCACTGATTTCAACAACCAGATCTCCTTCTTCAGCATCAGGGGAAAGTAGTACTTCCATATCTTCGAAGGTCAGTTCTGCAGCACTTTCATCATCATTTGTAATGGTATACTTAACTACTTGACCGTCTTTACCGGGGAAGCTGGTGAGATCTAATTCCACACCGTCTTCAACTACGTCCGGCAGAGCACCCCAAATTGCATTGTTAGGTAGCGTGAGAGTAATTGTACGGCCATCTACAAGACTTCCTTCTATGCTTTCGTCAATGGTTATGTCAGCAATTTCCTGCCCGGTCTTACCAGCATATACAGTTTCAGGATCTTCCACACTTACTTCAACGCCAAACTCACCGTATTTACCTACAACCAATTCTTTAACTGAAATATCACTTTCGCCCTTTACCTTGGCGATAATGTCTCCTAGTTCAGCATCAGTTTCGTCCACAACTTCTATAGTAGCTTCAATTTCGAGAGAGGCTGCATCGACTGATTTAGCACCAACATCAATAACCATTTCTTCACGGTCACTGGTAATATCAATATCGGTTTGATCGAAAATTTCAGTACCAAAAATACTCTTGACATTATCCACAGACTGCCATTCAAAGCCGTCAGGGAGAATAATCTTAACAGATTCAGAATCTACATCAAAAGCTCCAGCCCTATCTTCGGAAAGCCTAAAGGTAACAGAATCGTGGTCATTGAAAGTGTTATCGTCCGTTACTTCAATGTCAACTTCTCCACCGCTGACACGGCCCACTATAACTTTACCATCATCAAATCCTGAACCACTTGGTGCATCCATGACCAGCTCAATGTCACCGTCAAAGCCATCGTCAACATAGATGTTGTTAAGGCCGATGAACATGGTTGAATCATCTGTTAAGCTGGGGGTGTTTTCTACTTTAACCTTAATTTCGTTATCATCTAGAACTTCTACGCTCAAATCACCAGCAGAAAATCCTTCATCCCCGGAAGTTATTAGTGTTGCGATGTAGTTTCCATCATCATATGCACCATAGGCATAGACATCACCACTAACACTATCACTTGCCCAGTCACCATTATCCATTACGCTACCATCTGCATTTCTAAATTCAAAACCAGAAGGTAAACGAAGGATCATTACGTCATCTTTAGAAAGCTCGCCTGCTGAAAATACAGCTTTTACATCATTAAGTGAAAATGTGCCATCATCATCAACCGATGTAGCTGCTCCTAACCTGTCATAATCAGCTGCAAATGCTGCACCCACCGGCATAATCACGGTGAAAGCAAATACTAGAGCCATTAAAAGTGAAAACTTTTTGCTTCTAAACAAATGTATTTCCCTCCTTGAAATTTTGTTTTGGCCTTTCAGCCTTGTTTCCAAACAAAGTTTGAAAAGGTGATGCTCTTACTGGTGTTTCACATCCCCCCTTTGAGATGTATCAGTTAATTTATTAACTTACTAATATAGAGAAGCGGCTTAGCCGCTTGCTCGCCTTGTGAAGATGTTCTACATCCACTTCCATGGAACATTATATCTGTAATTCCAGGATCCTTCAAGTAGGTTATGTATTTCTTGCAGTGGATGTTCTTGTTTTTCACTCGGTTTATTAGACACATGGTTACTGTCAAAAGTTCCTTTGGTGAAAAATTTTTTGTAGAAATTTTGTTTTATTACCATGGCTCTGTTTTCCGGTGCTGGGTTCACTGTATTGCTTTGGCTTAATTGGCATGTCTTTGTTTGTACTCGATTAGTTAGACACGAGTGTTTTGCCAAAAGTTCCAGGTGTAGCGAAATTAGCATAAAAAAATTTTTCTTCATTAAATGTCATTCGCCGCATGATAGAATGTGCCGGGGAACCCTTTGTGACAGGGCGTTGGGATGAACGTTTATAATATGTTATTTGAAAAATAAGGTCAGTATGGCACCTGTACCCTTTGAAATGTGCTATGATTTAGAGTAAATTATTAAGAGGGTTAAGTACTTAGTTGGTTAGGCGTTAGGGGTTAGGGGTTAGGCGTTAGGAAAACATGGGTTGGTAATAGTTGCCCCTAATGTAGTGCCTTAGGCCTTAATCGTCTTTTATCCTGTAATCCTGTCTAAGATTTAAAGACTTTAAAGATTTAAGGCCTTTTTAGACAGGATTACAGGATTTGCAGGATAGATAAGTTAGGTAAGTTTTGGATTGGTTTCTTTGCTGATTAATGGATGCTGTTCGCGTCTACTGTTTAAGGATTAAGAGATTAAAGAATTAAGACCCTTTGACGGGATTAACGGGATTTATGGGATTGTTGATTGCTTGGGCTTTCGATAAAGGCTTTTGTTATTTAGCACATAAGGATGTCTGGTGGGTCTAATTTTAAAACCATATATTATTTAAAAATCATTATAGGGACAGTGTTGAACACGGAGTGGATTAGTTTATATACGCTGAGTAACGCAAATGCTCATAACCAAAATCCCGCTTTATCCCGTTAATCCCGTCAAATTATTAGAGGTTAGGGGTTAGGGGGTAGGCGATAGGGGTTAGGAAAACATGGTTGGTAATAGTTGCCCCTGATGTTGTGCCTTAGGCCTTAATCGTGTTTTATCCTGTAATCCTGTCTAAGGTTTAAAGACTTTAAAGATTTAAGGCCTTTTTGGACAGGATTACAGGATTTGCAGGATAGATAAGTTAGGTAAGTTTTGGATTGGTTTCTTTGCTGATTAATGGATGCTGTTCGCGTCTACTGCTTAAAGATTAAAAGATTTTAAAGACCCTTTGACGGGATTTATGGGATTTATGGGATTGTTGATTGCTTGGGCTTTTGATGAAAGGCTTTTACTGTTTAGCACATAAGGATGTCTGGTGGGTCTAATTTTAAAAGTATTTATTATTTAAAAATCATTATAGGGATAATCGTTTAATACGGAATGGATTAGTTTATATGCGTTGAGTAACGCATATGCTCACAACCAAAATCCCGCTTAATCCCGTCAAATTATTAGGGGTTAGTTGGTTAGGGAAACGGTTGGAATGTTGGAAGGGATCGCTTTCCACAGTCTAAGAACTTTTTTAGTAATTTTTGGCCTGGCCCGGAACTTTTCTTTACGCACTTGTGTCTAAGGAGTAGTTCGGAGCTTAAGGCCAGAGGGGGATACCCTTTGGATAACGCTAAGCTACTGGTAAAAAGATCTCAAAAGGGCGACACCAGAGCCTTCGAGGAATTGGTGACCATGTACCAGGACAGGATCTATGGACTCAGCTACCAACTTACCGGCAATCATGCCGATGCTGAGGACCTAGCCCAGAATGTTTTCATTAAAGCCTACAAGGCCCTGCCGAAGTTCCGTAATGAAGCGGATTTTGGCACCTGGCTGCACCGGATAGCAGTGAACCTTTCTATTAATGAAAAGCGCAAAAAGAAACCTGATGTTTCTTTAGACAGTCCGGTACAAACGCAGGAAGGGGAGATGCCGCGCATGGTGGCATCAAATGGCGTAGGCCCGGAAGAGGCCTATGAAAACAAGGAATTCCGCGGCATGGTACGCTCGGCCCTCTGGGAGTTGTCAACTGAACACAGGACGGTGCTGGTACTAAGGGAAATGCAGGGCTACTCCTATGACGAGATAGCCGGTATGCTGGACTGCTCCCTTGGGACAATCAAATCAAGGATCAACAGGGCGCGCCAGACACTGAAAAAGGAAATAACGAGGCTTGCCGCTGAAAACGGCAGAAGTCTTCCCTATAAGGACAGGCGCCGGGGAGGTGAAAAGGGATGAAATGTGAACAGGTTCAGCAGTTGATACCCGATTGGCTGGACTGTGAGACCGAAGCCTTTCAGGCTGAGGCGATAAAAAAGCATATTGATAAATGTCCTTCCTGCCGTGATGAGGTTTCCTTTTGGAAGGAAATAGGCACCACCCTGCGTGATGAGGGGAACGCTATCAAGGCACCGCCGGACTTTGCCGCAGGGGTTATGGCACGATTGCCGGAGCAGCAAAACAATGCGGGCAGGAGAGTGGTTGCCGGTTGGAAGCGGAGTGCAGCCGCTGCAGCAGCATTTCTGCTGGTGGCCGCGGGCTCTGCAGGAGCTTATCTGCAGTGGGGCGGCAATGCGGTGACACATGTGGCTCATGAAAATCCGCCGGCAATAGTGACGGATAACCCGGATATTTCTCCTTCACCTGCCCCGGATAATAGCGGCGGTGAAGACCCGGGCACTGAAACCGGGGCAACCGGTTCTGAGAAGGATACTCCGAAACAGTCCGGTGCCAGTGAGAAAGACCCCGGTGTTCAAAATCCTGTGGAAAAGGACACTGAAGTACCCACTGATGACCCATCGGCAGGCAATGTTGAAATTCAATCTGACCCGGCACAATATGTATGGCTGAACATTGATATGGACCGGGTTATTGAGCGCACCTTTTTGCGGGTGGCGGTAAATGATTTCGATGCGGGCCACGAGCAGGTGGTGCAGTACCTCAATAATATGGGTGCACAATTTGAAGTTCTCGGTTCTGAGAGTACAGCCACAGGTAGCCAGGAAACAGTTAAAGTGGTGGTGGAAAGCAGCCGGACCGATAGCCTGCTTAAGAATCTTAAGACCCTGGGGCAGGTTGTAACCGATGACCAGCAGAGAAATGATATTACCAGCCGGTATAATGAAAATGTGGAACAATACCGGTCGCTGGAGGCTCAGCTGGCAGGCACTGAGGATGATACTGAGCGGGAACAGCTGCAGGTTAAGATGGCGAGCATACAGGCTCAGCTGAAGGCCTGGGATAAGGAAGCTCATACGGATACGATTATTTTGTGGCTGGAGAGTTAGGATGTAATGAAGCAGGGAGCGGTTAAGTGCTCCTTGCTTTTTTGTTTCTTGGGGGGAAGGATTAAAAGACTAAAAGATTAAGGGATTAAAAGATTAAGACCTTTTTGACAGGATTACAGGATTACAGGATAGGTAAGTTAGATTGGCTTTGGATTGTTGTTATGCTGATTAAGGAGTTTGGTCGTGGCTACTTTAAGGGATTAAGGGATTAAAAGATTAGACCTTTTTCTTTGACGGGATTAACGGGATTGACGGGATTTTTTAGCTTATGGGTTTATTCGGGCTTTTGTTGAATGACTATGGCTATTGGGCGTATAAGATTTTTGTGGGGCTTTTTAAAAGATTGATTATTTTAAAAATCATTATAGGAAATAGGTGGTGTTATAAAAGACCCGGAAGGAATGCCTTAGGCCTTAATCGTCATTTATCCTGTAATCCTGTCTAAGGTTTAAAGATTTTAAAGGTTTTAGACATTTTGGACAGGATTACAGGATTTGCAGGATAGTTAAGTTAGGTGGGCACTGGATTGGGGTTTTTGCTGATTAAGGAGTTTGGTCGTGGCTACTTTTTAGGGATTAAGGGATTAAAAGATTAAGACCTTTTCTTTGACGGGATTAACGGGATTGACGGGATTTTTCGTTACTGAGGCTTGGAGTGAATGGTTTTAATTTTTGCCAAATACGGATTTTTTTCATGTTTCTATTATGGAAATTAAAAATTATAGGATAAATAAAAAGCCCTAAAGTAATACCCAAGGCCTAATCGTTTCTTACCCATTTGCCTTTTCTTCCAGACATAGTTCAATGGCCTCGCGGATATTGTTCACGGCTTCTTCGAAGGTATTTCCTTGACTATGGCATCCTTCAAGAACAGGGCATGTTATAACAAATTTTTCATCTTCGTCTTGCTCTAAAATAACCGGGTCAACAGAAAAGGAACCAGACGCCTTTTTTATTCCTTCGTTTTCAAAGTACAGTTCCAATGCTTCCCTTAGATTAGTGAAGGCTTCCTCCCAAGTCTTACCTTGAGAAGTTACCCCTACTTCAATACTCTGGGCCACATACCATTTACCTTCCTTAACTATAGCGGCAGTAAAACGCCTGCTAACCATAGTGCAGCCCCCTTAAATTCTTGTTTTCTTTTGCCTCTCTATTCCATATTATACTCCATTATCACTCAGTATGAGAACGCTCAAAACCAAAATCCCGTTTGATCCCGTTAATCCCGTCGAATAATAGTTGGTTAGGGGTTAGTTGGTTAGGAAAACAGTTGGGATGTTTGAATGGTTTGGTAATAATCTTTTTCCTTTCCAACTTTGTGTTTTCCAACTGTCCAACTGTTATAAAAGACCCGGAAGGAATGCCTTAGACCTTAATCGTCTTTTATCCTGTAATCCTGTCTAAGGTTTAAAGATTTTAAAGATTTAAGGCCTTTTGGACAGGATTACAGGATTTCAGGATAGTTAAGTTAGGTGGTCTTGGGGTTGGGGTTGGTGTTTTGGCTGATTAAGGAGTTTGGTCGTGTCTACTGTTAGGGATTAAGGGATTAAAAGATTATAAGATTAAGACCTTTTCTTTGACGGGATTAACGGGATTGACGGGATTTATATGCTTGTGGGTTTATTCGGGCTTTTGTTGAATGACTATGGTTATTGGGCGTATAAGATTTTTGTAGGGCTTTTTAAAAGATTGATATTTAAAAATCATTATAGGATGAGTGCTGAAATATAGAATAGCTGACTTTATAATGGTTCAGAGTACGGAAACGCTCAAAACTAAAATCCCGTTTGATCCCGTTAATCCCGTCGAAATATACCCAAAGCCTTAATCGAGTTTTATCCTGTAATCCTATCTAATAATGTTTTTCGTTGTGTCACAAAAAAGGGGACTGGCACCTTTTGAAAAGCTTAAAAGGAGCCAGTCCCCTTTTTTTAGGCGGGCTGCTTGGTTTTTTGGTTTGTTAGGTCGTATAGTAGGCGGTTGAGGGCGGCGGCGGTTTCGGCTCGGGTGAGGTGGTCTTTGGGGGCTAGGCGGTTGTCCGATCTGCCTCCTAAGAGGCCCAGCTCCCGGGCCAGAGCCACATCGTGCCTTGCCCACGCGGCGATATTGTCGCGGTCGGCATAGGGTGGGGCATTATCCTCAATATCCTGCGGTATGCCCTTTAGGATGTCGTAGGCCCTTACCAGCAGTACCGCTACCTCTTCCCGGGAGATTTCGGCGTAGGGCCGGAAGGTGTTGTCCTCGTATCCTCCCACCAGGCCCCTGCTGTGCGCCAGCGCCACCGCGCCCTTGGCCCAGCGCGGGATATCCTCTGCATCGTCATAGGGAATATCAGCTCCCGCGGCACTGCCCCCCATCAAACGGGTGAGCATGGCGGTGAATTCCACCCTGTTTACTTCTTTATTCGGCTTAAAAGTACCGTCGGGGTAACCCTTTAACATACCCCTGGATACCAGGTTGCCAATATCTATTTCCGCCCAGTGCCCCTCAATGTCGGGAAAACCGACATCCCTGCGGGGGAGACTCAGCTGCAGTGAGGCCACACCGCCTGTTTTAGTGTCTACGGCCACCAGCCTGATGTTTTCAGCCTCCGCCCCTTGAACGGGGTAATAAAATTCTCCTGCATCGGTAAGTTCAATGTCTTTGTATTTACCATCCGGAAACCACCCATAAAGACGGGAAGCTGTGGTATTACCGGAAATAAGAGAAATATCTTCAAAGGGCAGCGTGGAATTTACTTTTAACTCCGGGGGTTCTACTCCTGTACGAGTTTGGGCCTCCAGGGCGGCAATTATTTTCTCGCCTTCCGGACCGTGCAGCACTGTGATAGAAACCTGTTCTCCCGGCAGCAAATCACGCGGTTTTACCGGAATACCGTTTTTGGTGACCTGGGAAACAGAGCTCAACCGGTAGCTTTCATCGTCCGCTGTTTTTATGATATTGCCCCCCGGGTTATAGGCCTCCAGTACGGCTTCTATCTTGCCGGCCGAATCAGCAATATCGACCCGCCATGCCTCACCGGAAACGGGATCTTTGATCACCCGTACCCACTGGCCAGGACTCAAAGACGAAGTGCCTGCAGCCATCCCCCACCTGAAAACAGTTATATCCGGGTGAAAGCTTAGCATATTAAAGCCATCCTTATTATCCATCAGGTAGAGGGTGTCATCTTCCGTATAGATAACACGCCCGTAACCTACACTGGAAAAGGCATTGAGGCTCAAAGCCCTTGTAGATTCGGGAACCAGGTTGACCATTACCAGGTCGCTTTCGCTGATTTCCTCCAGCCCGGCGGGCTTGCCGTCCCGCATAACCTGAATCCCCTGTATTACATGGTATGCACCACCGGAGGAAAGAGTAATATGGCCGGTGGCGGCTTTCTTTTCACTTACCTTCCCGGTTACCATGTATCTTTTGACCGCCAGGTGGTACACCTGTCCGTCCGAGCCCAGGGTGATATTCAAGGGCATCCCCGGGAGTAGATTGTTTAAATCAGCCGGAGTGGAAGTCCCAAAGGGCAGGTCGGCAAGGTCACCATCAACCATGACATCAAAAAAGGAAAGGGATGCCTCACCGGCCAGCTGGTATATGTTATCCGTGCTTAATAATTCTATTTGGCGTTTTTCCGGGTCTATACCGGAAAGTACTCCTTTTATTTCCCGACTTGTAATGTCTGCCTTCCAGAGGGTCTGACGGTGTGGGTTAACATAACGGGTGACACTGGCCCCGGGCGGAATTACCGTCCCTTGTTGTAAAGGGTGGCCATTGAGGGATAACACATCCCGCGCCTGGTTATCTACGGCATAACCGCCTTCCCGCTGTTCGGAATTCATACGCACCAGTACCGTTCCATCATCTACAACCAGGGCCTTAACGCCGTCCACCCGGCCGGCCCGTAGAACAGCATACGTTTTTTTACCATTTTGGGGGTTATCGGCTAGATACAACTCAGTACCCGGCAGCAATTTTTCAGGTACTGGACTCAGCCGGTCATTAACCGCCAGTGTGATGTCTTTCCCGGGGGATAATTCTGTCCCTCCGCCTAAAACAACTTTATCCCCTGCACTTTCAGTAACAACACCCAGCACCGGCGACTGTCCGAATACTAGGGCGTAGTCCTGAGTAGTCCCTTTTTTCGGTGTAACATCTTCCACCATCGACTCACCCGTGACAGTTATTTTATAAGTTCCCGGCCGGGGATTTGGAATGTATACCTGTTCTACATTATTGCGGGTATCTGAAATACCCTTTTGATTGAAGTCGTTACCGTAAAACTTCTCGCCACCGGGTGCGGTCACTTCCAGGTTGAGGTCATTGACCAGGGTGGCAGGAGAGCCGGGCATTGCTTCAGGGTCGGTCCAGGCCAGGGTAGCCTTCAAAGGTGCCGTGCTGTCGGTAACCTTTATTTCGTAGGCTGCACTTTCACCGGTAGTAATGCCTTCATAATTGTCCACCGTATTAAAAAGCCCATTTTTCAGAGCAATAAAAGTACTGCTTATATCCAGCAACCCAAAACCCACTGATGAAGGGGTGCCTTCCAGATGCCTCGCCCCGTTAATCAGGGCTGCCTTTAATAATGCAGCTGAAGGCTCGGCCATGCCTTCATTTTCCTGTAGGTACTGCCGCAGTAAAGCGGCCGCTCCCCCCGCCACCGCGGATGCCATGCTTGTTCCCTGCAGGGAAGTATACTCGGGCCTGCCGGGAAGGCCGCTTTCCACCACTCTGGAAGCAGCTGAAATGATATTTGTACCCGGGGCAAGTAAGTCCGGCTTGATGCGCCCGTCTTTTGTAGGACCTCGGCTGGAAAAGCCGGCAGTCTCACCGGTTGAGCCCAGAACGTCATCAAAGGCTGGACGTGGACTGACAGAGGCACCCACAGTTAAGGAGTTTTTACTGTTGGCCTCGGAGGTAAGGCTGCCCACCCGGGGCCCTGAGTTTCCTGCTCCGAATATGGGTAAAAAGTCGGGATACCTGCGAACAAATTTATCTATTTGTGATGCTGAGCTGTTGTATATATTACTTTTTCTGCCCCAGGCGTTTACATGGACACGTACGTCTGCATCGTAAGCCGGGCTAAATAGTTGCCTGAGGTCGAGAGGGGGTGCCAGATTATCTTGCTCGTCCATAATACCCTGAAAATAGAGACTGGCTCCCGGCGCCAGACCGGCGTATGAACCTCCGGAAGCCTGACCACTCCCCACCATGGTTCCGGCCATGTGGGTACCGTGCCCAATGGTATCGGCAGGGGTTTCAACACCGGCCCAGGATTTGAGCATTATGACCCGCGGTTTTCGCCCCGGCAGGCTTTCCAGGTCCGGGTGCAGGTTACCCATGGAACCGGTATCCAGGCCGCTGTCCGCAAGGCCCAGCGTCTGCCCCTCACCGGTAAGGCCTTGCTCAGTTAAAAAGCCGGGAATAGCCAGGGGCCTAGCCCCGGTTATATCCTTGGCCCGGTTATTTAAAAGCTCCGGTTCCTCATTCTCCTCCACGAACATTACCGCAGGTGAGGCGGTGAGTTTATCGATTGAAAAACCGGGAATTTCCGCGCGCAAATAACGGCCCTGTTTCTCTGTAACAGAGCCTCCTAGCTTTTGTATCAAGTTAATGACATCATTTTGGTCATTATCCGTGAAAAGGGTGATGGTAACCTTTACTTTCTGGTTCTGCCCGGTACTGCTTTTGATCTGGACGCCGGTTTTTTGCGCCGGTAAATATTCCCTTATAATTTTTACGAAGGGAAGGGTTTGCAATTCGTCCTGACGGTCTTCTTGGGCTCTTACCAGTATGGTGTTTCCCCCCAAAGAACCCGCGGATTCCGCTATGGATTCCAGTTTTGTCTTTTCGTCTGTTGTCAGGGGCCGGGACAATTGCAGGGCATATTGCTTTAATTTGCTTTCTTGGGGCGGCTCTGGTTGCTCGCCGCCGGTGTTATTATCCAAGGGCTGCTGCGGGGGAGTTTGATTATTGTTTTCCGGACCGATCAGCCATGCTGCCCCTACTGCGGCCAGGATTAATAGTGAAATAATGAGTGCCAATGGAGTATATTTATGCAAACGGGCTTACCTCGCTTTCACCCCTTTTAAAACAAAAGCTCCTTTCCGTGAAAGGAACTTAGAAAAATTTTGACAGGGTTCTTAAAGGGAAGAGCTTGGGGGCTGTGTTAGTTTGGTGTTCCGATAGTTTAGCGCACGGTTTTTTGACAGGATTAACAGGATATACAGGATTTTGGTTTTGCTGGTTATTTACTTTTTTGGTGTTCTATCATTTACTTAGTGCGGATAATGGTGTTTGCTTTTTATTTTTAAAGTGATACTTAATTACTAATGTCTAAGCCTTTCGTTCTTACGCTGTTTTAATTACTATCACTTAATCCTGCTATCCTGTAATCCTGTCTAAAAATTCTTTTGCTTTTTGATTTGTAAGAAAAAGCTTGTCGAGTTCTACGTCTTTTTGACTGTCCCCATTTTTGCTTGTAAGGCTAGGTTAGTTGTTTATTCCAATTTTTGGAGCACGTTTTTTGACGGGATTAATGAGATTTTTGGGATTTTGATTTGCTTGATTTTATTTACTTATTGGTGTTTATATCATTGCTTAATGCTGATAAAATTTCTAAGCCTTTCGTTCTTACGCTGTTTTAATTACTATCACTTAATCCTGCAATCCTGTAATCCTGTCTAGAAATTCTTTTGCTTTTGGTCTTCTTAATTTCTTCAACACAAGTTAATTTCAACACACCAGGCTTTTCTTCCTGCCGGGGATGCTTCTATATTTAAATAGTTAACGGTGTTAATTATTACTAAAATTGGGCCACTTGTTTGCGCTTATATTCCTGCTTACGTTTTTTTTGCTTGCCTTCTTCCAGCACGTGAATCATACTCAACGCTCTACCGGTGCCACGGGCCACACAGGATAAGGGGTCTTCAGAAATATGGACCACCAAACCTGTTTCCCTACTTAGCAGGGTGTCCAGCCCGGTCAACAATGCCCCTCCCCCGGTGAGAACAATGCCTTTCTCCACAATATCAGCAGCCAGTTCGGGGGGGGTAGTTTCCAGCACCTCTTTCACAGCCCCCACAACGGCCACAAGATTTTCCCTTACGGCATCGTAAACCTGGTCATTGGTTATTTCTACTGCCACCGGGAGTCCCCTGACCAGGTGCCGGCCCCGAATTTCTATACTTCTTTGCTGGCCAGCCTCCAAGTAGGCGCTGCCTATTTCCATCTTTATTTCTTCAGCAGTACGCTCACCGATAGCCAAATTTAATTCGCGGCGCACGTATCTGACAATCGCTTCATCAAACTTGTCCCCACCAACTCTAAGGGAACAGCTTTGTACTATTCCGCCCAGGGATAATACAGCCACATCGGTGGTCCCGCCCCCGATATCCACCACCATGGTACCGGTGGGCTGTGCTATATCAAGCCCGGCCCCCAGAGCAGCGGCCAGCGGCTCTTCTATGACAAATGCCTTCCTTGCCCCGGCCTGAAGAGCAGCCTGTTTTACCGCCCGCTCTTCTACACCGGTTACACCGGACGGAATGCATATCATAACGCGGGGGCGCCAAAAGTGTTTTTTCCCCCCGGCTTTGCTGATAAAATATTTTAGCATTTTCTCGGTAACATCGTAGTCCGCAATAACTCCGTCCCGCATGGGACGGGTGGCCACTATATTTCCCGGCGTGCGGCCCAGCATCCGCCTTGCTTCCGACCCTACAGCTATAACCTTCCCGCTGTTGTTATCCATGGCTACCACGGAGGGTTCATGTAAAACAATCCCTTTTCCTTTAACATAAACCAGCACATTGGCAGTGCCCAGGTCCACACCTATATCCATTCCCGCACGCAGCATTATTTTTGTCCCCCTTAAAAAAACGCTTGTCCTCCATCCTTCCGGACGATATATAACAAACAGCCATACCGCTGCCCGTAATGATACGGCCAACGGTAGGTATAATTCTACCTTTAGGGACAAAATCCTCCAGTCAAGTCAGTTTTTTTACACTGAATGCCTGTACTTGCGCCGGGTCGCCTCTCCACCGCGCAGGTGCCGTTCGGATTTGTTATGCTCAAGGACCACCTTTACTTTATGAGCCAGATCCTTGTTCAAGGACGGCAATCTTTCGGTCATATCCTTGTGTACTGTGCTCTTACTAACCCCGAAAATTTCAGCTGCATGTCGAACAGTGGACTTTGTTTCCAGTATATAAGCACAGATCTCCAGCACCCGCTTCTGGATATACTCCTGCATTGCCTTACCTCCCCGGGGGCCCTATAAAAAAAAGCTACTTTATATATATGCATGCAGTATGAATAAATGCTCCTTCGGGGAACAAAAAACGCCACGGAACTTATTCCGTGACGGTTTTTTGCTGCTCATTTTGCTGATCTCTCTGACCAGCGGTTTGTTTACGCACATTATTAATTTATATGGCGAGCTAGAATTTTTGCATGTACGGCACCGGGTCCACTGCTTTTCCGTTTTTATAAAGGGTAAAAGTTATGGTGCCGTTTGTGCCTGCTGCCTGTCCCAGACAATCACTACTATCCAGGTTTTCCCCTGCAACTGCGGCCACCGAGGCCAGCCCGTCATATGCACTGCTCCATGCGCCACCATGGTTCATTTCCACTGTATATCCTTGCTCAGCATTTCCTGCAACCTTTAACACTTTTCCGGGCATGCAGGGATAGACTTCGTTGTTTCCCTGAGCCTCCAGGCCTATCCCGCTGTGAAACCGGTAATCTGCAAATAGCGGGGAGTAGTGATAGCCGAAGGAAGATACCGCTGTCCCGTTTACCGGCAGGGCCAGGGTAGGCACGCTATCCGCCACCGGGGTAGCCGTGGTACCATTTTTTTCTTGTTGGTGCTGTTCAGTTTGTTTGTCTCTTGACGGATCGGTTAATAAATTTTCATTAGCAGGGGAATAACTTGATATTGATTGTACGCTGGATTTATCCCCGGCGGCAGGTTCTGCATTGTCGTTATTCCAGGTGTTTAAGCTCGCCCATACTATCCCTGCCAGCAGCGCTGCTGCAATGGTACCGGCGGCGATATATTGCCATGAGCCCATTAGCCAGCGGCGCAGCCAGCGTCGGTATTTTTCCGTTCCGTTTTGGTCTTTGAGTCTTTCACCAAAGGGCCACACTGTAAAATCACTCCTTTAATTTGTTGCTTGTTTACAGTGTGCCCAGTTGGGGCGAATTTAATAATGGGATTGGTGGCGTTAATTTCTTCCTTGGAGTGGATTGGTGCGTGGGGCTAGAACCCCTTTTGGGGTATTTCTTTGGGGCCAACATTTTTTTTGACAGGATTAACAGGATATACAGGATTTGGGGTTTTGCTGATATTTTGACTCTTGCGGTGGGGTTTGTAATTTGTGTGGGTGAAGGTTATGTAAAACATTGGGTAGTTGTTTTTCTACTTGGGGGCTTGGGCTTTTTTTCTGCTTCGCGGTTTGGAGCACATTTTTTTCGACTGGATTAACGGGATTTTTGGGATTTTGGTTTTGTTTGGTTTATTTCATTTTTGTGTTTCTACTATTTGCTAGTGCTGACAAAAAGTGTTTGCTTTATTTTTTAAAATTATTTATCTCTTAATCCTGCAATCCTGTAATCCTGTCTAAAGTTCTTTTGCTTTTTGGTTTTGTAGAGGATTATTAGAGCTGTCCCTTTTCTTTACGTGGGGGCTGGGTGGTTTTGCGACTCCGAGGGTTTTGAGCACTTTTTTTCTGACAGGATTAACAGGATATACAGGATTGGGTTTTGCTGATTTTTTGACTCTTGCGGTGGGGTTGGTAATTTGTGCGAGCGAAGTTTATGTAAAACATTGGGTAGTTATTTTTCTACTTGGGGGCTTGGGCTTTTTTCTGCTTCGCGATTTTGGAGCACAGTTTTTTTGACGGGATTAACGGGATTTTTGGGATTTTGGTTTGCTTGATTTATTTCATTTTTGTGTTTCTACTATTTGCTTAGTGCTGTTAAAAAGTGTTTGTTCTATTTTTTTAAATTATTTATCTCTTAATCCTGCAATCCTGTAATCCTGTCTAAAGTTCTTTTGCCTTCTGCATTTTTGCCCTTTTTCATGTTTTTTTAATCATTTATCCCGCTAATCCCGTAAATCCCGTCAAAAAATTCTTTTGCTTTTGGCCATAGCAGTAACAATGTCAATTTTTTATTTTCAATGTCTTTCATCACTTTTCTTTAATCCTGCAAATCCTGTAATCCTGTCTAAAATTCTTTTAATCTTTTTTCTCTTTAATCCATTGGCCTAACTTCCACATCCGTATAGTAGTGTTTTAGTATTTCTTCATAACTGTATCCTTGTCCTGCGAAACCTTTGGCTCCATATTGGCACATGCCCACTCCGTGACCATAGCCTACTGTGGTGAAAACCAGGTCGTTATCTTGAATTCTGCAGCTGAAGTTGGTGGAGCGCAGGCCCAGGCGCTGCCTTACCAATAACGCCGACAAATCGACGTCTGCCACGCGAATGGTTTTCACCCTTCCTGTTGCGGTTTGCTCTATGGTCTCTACCGGGCTGCTGCCGGTGGACACCGGTATGGCGGTGAGGTCTATGCCCAGGGCTTTTTGTGCTTGCGGCAGGGTAAAACGTACCGTCTGGATTAACCCGGGGTTGTTTTCATAGGGGCAATTGACGCTCTTTAGATAAGGAACGGAATACTTCCAGACAGCCCCGGAGTCTTCGGTTAATCCCCCACAGGCAGAGTGGTAAACAGGATCTATCATTTTGCCTTTATGAGTTATAACAGTGTTGCCGGTAGCATCCACCGCCTGGCGAATTTTATAGTAGTGCCGGTAATAATCAATAACTCCCCAGCGCTCCTTCATTTGCTCCTTGGATATCCAGGCCTGTGCGTGCCGGTGGTCATCGCAAATGTCAGCCCCGGGGTGTTCAGTGTTAATAACTCCACCGGCCATAAGGCGTTTCAGCACATAGGTCCTAGCCGCTACGGCCTGAGCCTTTAATGCTTCCACGGGAAAGGTCGCCGGCATTTCCGCGGCCACAACCCCGGTAATGTACTCATTTAGGTCTATCTCTTCAGTTTGGCCGCTGTCATGGTGAAAAAGATGAACCTTCATGTTGCCCGCCTCCGGCTCCGGGCCGGTTATCAGGTTTACCAGCAGCGGCAGCCCCAGGGTTATGACCACAATCAATATAATGGCCAGAAACAAAATCTTTTTCACTTGTAATTCCCCTCTTCAGGTAGGTCTTTTAAACGGTCTTGTCCTATATATATTCCCGGATGGATTATATGATGCGGCATTTCGCCTGCTGCAATTTTACGGGTAATGCGTGCACCAAGGCTCTTGAGTTTGTCTTCCAGGTGTTCGTAACCGCGGTCAATATGATTAAGGCGGCCCACCCTTGTTTCGCCTTGTGCTGCCAGCCCGGCCAAAACCAGTGCTGCCCCGGCCCGAAGGTCGCTGGCCTTGACCACTGCCCCGTGCAGCGGACGGTCACCTTCTATGATGGCACTGCGCCCGCTTAGTTTTATACACGCCCCCATTTTTTCAAACTGGCTTACGTGTTGGAACCTATTTTCAAAAACGGTCTCGGTAATAATGCTATTACCCGATGCCGTACATAGCATAGCCATCAATTGAGGCTGCATATCGGTAGGAAAGCCAGGGTAGGGCATTGTTTTTACGTCTACGCCTTTAAGCATACGGGTCGGATACACTCGCAGCCCGTCCTTTTCTTCCAATACAGGGACACCTGATTCCCCTAATTTCGCAATCACGGGCTTGAGGTGCTCGGCAATGACATTGGACACCAATACTTCTCCTCCGGTGCATGCAGCAGCCACCAGGAATGTGCCTGCCTCGATGCGATCGGGAATTATTCTGTGTGTGGTACCGTTTAATTCGGGCACCCCCTGGATGCGGATTACCTTGGTGCCGGCGCCTCTGACACAGGCCCCCATAGCATTGAGATAATTCGCCAGGTCCACTATTTCCGGTTCTTCAGCTGCGTTTTCGATGGTGGTATTCCCCTTGGCCAGCACTGCTGCCATGAGAATGTTTTCCGTTGCTCCAACGCTGGGAAAATCCAGGTGAATGCTGTTACCGGTCAGTGAACGTGTTTTCGCTTCTACGGTGCCATATCCGTAATTAATGTCCGCGCCTAACATATGAAAGCCTTTTAGGTGCAGGTCGATGGGCCTACTGCCAATGGCACACCCTCCCGGCAGGGAAAGCTTTGCTTTGCCTGCCCGGGCCAGCATAGGGCCCAATACCAGAAAGGAGGCCCGCATGCAGCGTACCCACTGGTACGGGGCCTCGGTCTGCAATTTTTGAGGCGGTACGATGCGGAGTCTGCCCTCGCGGAAATCCGCTTGTGCCCCCAGGTGTTCTATTAATGTACATATGGTCCTGACATCAGCCAAATCCGGTACGTCTTTGATCACGCTGGGTGTTTTTGCCAAAAGGGCGGCACAGATTACGGGCAAGACTGCATTTTTTGCCCCGCTGACGCGTACTGTCCCTTTCAGCGGCTGCCCGCCTGTGATAGTCAGCTCATACACTGTATTTTAAACCCCCGTTAATTGCTCTTTTAAGGTTATTGTTTCCAATTTGGGGCTTTTAGAAACTAGTTAAGGGGAGATTGATTTTGGGCGGGATTAACAGGTAAGGGATTTAAAGATTAAAAACATTTTGGGGTATTTCTTTGGGGCCAACAATTTTCTTTGACAGGATTTACAGGATTTATAGGATTTTTTGCTTTGCTTGAGTTCCTTTGCTGCTTCTTCGCATAGGATGCTTGTTTAATACAAGCTATTTAAGGGATTTTTTATAATATTTTTTATTCCTTATCCTGCAATCCTGTAATCCTGTCTAAATGCCCTTAGCTTTTTTGTTTTATCTTTTAAAAAACGTAAATAAGTTGGGGGCCTGCCCCCGGGAGAATTGGGGGCAGAGTTGTTGGTGGGTGGAAAAAGTCTGTAGAATTCTTTTTTTGACAGGATTAACAGGATCAACAGGATTTTTTGCTTTGCTTGGGTTCCTTTACTGCTCTTTGCATGCGATTGTTGTTTAATATAAGCTGTTTGGGTTTTTTATTTTTTAAATTATTCTTTTTATTATATTGGTTATTTTTAACAGTGCTGTACCTTACAGCAATTAACTCATTCTTAATGTGAAACTCTTTAAACCCTATCCTGCAAATCCTGTAATCCTGTCTAAATGCCCTTCGCTTTTTTGTTTTATCTTTTAAAATAAGTAAATACGTTATGGGCCTGACCTGAACTTGCTATTTGTTTTTTATTGCCAAACATAATAGTTTAACATTTGGTCAAAATAATTTGTGGAAAGTTAAAAAACTATATGGAGGGATGTCAATGCCTAGGATTAAGTGTGGCGTGGATGATTGTATTTACCAGGAGGCTACTGAGTGTAAGGCTTCCAGTATTCAAGTGAAACCTACAACAGCAGACATGATGATTAGTATTTCCGATGATACTGCGTGTGAAACATTTAAGCCCCGTACTAACAAGCGTTAAGAGCAGCAAAAAAAGAAAGGGACCGTACCCTAAGTCACCTTAGGGTATTGTCCCTTTTTACTTTCCAACTTTCTACTTTCAACTTTCTATTATCCCGAAGCTTTGAGCCTGGTCAGTGCGCGCCGGAGAGCCGCTTCGGCTCTCTTCGTATCCACATCTTGACTTTTCGCTGCCAGGCGTTCTTCCGCCCGCTTTTTAGCCTCTTCGGCCCGGGACATATCGATTTCGTCTGATCTTTCAGCGGCATTAGCGAGCACCGTAATACGGCTGTCACGCACTTCTACAAACCCGCCGTGCAGTGCCACACTGGTGGTATTACCGTCCTTCTGTACCCGTAAAACACCCACTTTAAGGGCGCTTACGAGAGGGGCGTGATCGGGTAAAAAACCAAGCTCCCCCTCCACGCCTGGAACTACTACGAACCGCGCGTCGTCTTTATATGCAACACGCTGCGGAGTTACTATTTCCAAGCGTTGAGTTTTCTCAGACATATTTATTCACCGCCTTCTGCTGCCATCCGCTTAGCATTCTCAACCACATCGTCAATGGACCCCATCATATAGAAGGCTGCTTCCGGCAGGGCATCATGCTTGCCGTCCAGTATTTCCTGGAAACCACGGATGGTTTCCTTTAAGGGTACATAGGTTCCCGGCATGCCAGTAAACACTTCGGCAACGTGGAAAGGCTGGGATAGATAACGCTGCAGCTTACGAGCACGGGCCACTGTCAACTTATCCTCATCGGACAATTCTTCCATACCCAGAATAGCAATGATGTCCTGCAGGTCTCTGTAACGCTGAAGAACGTTTTGCACGCCCCGGGCTACCTTGTAGTGTTCATCACCCACTACGTAGGGGTCCAAAATACGGGACGTGGAATCCAACGGGTCCACCGCCGGGTAAATACCCAGCTCTGAAATAGCCCTGGATAACACAACGGTGGCATCCAAGTGAGCAAATGTTGTGGCCGGAGCCGGGTCAGTCAAATCGTCAGCAGGCACGTACACGGCCTGCACTGATGTAACCGAACCTTTAGTGGTGGATGTAATCCGCTCTTGCATAGCACCCATCTCACTGGCCAGGGTAGGCTGATAACCCACCGCGGAAGGCATGCGGCCCAAGAGAGCCGAAACCTCGGAACCAGCCTGGGTGAAACGGAAAATGTTATCGATGAAGAGCAAGGTGTCGGCACCCTCTTCATCACGGAAATATTCTGCCAGGCAGAGACCGGTCAAAGCAACCCTGAGGCGGCAACCGGGAGGCTCGTTCATCTGGCCGAACACCATGGTGGTCTTGGGCAGAACGCCCGACTCAGTCATTTCCCGGTATAGGTCGTTACCTTCACGGGTACGTTCACCCACACCGGCAAACACCGAAATACCACCGTGCTCTTGCGCAATGTTGTTAATAAGTTCCTGCACGATAACGGTTTTACCAACACCGGCACCACCGAACATACCAACCTTACCACCTTTTAGGTAAGGAACCAGCAGGTCAACAACTTTAATACCTGTTTCCAACTGCTCAGCTTTGGTAGACTGCTCCACCAGGGGCGGAGCCGGGCGGTGAATGGGGTAGTAATTGTCACTTTCAATAGGACCTTTACCGTCAATTGTGTTACCTAGCACATCCACAACACGGCCCAGAGATGGCTTACCCACCGGCACGCTGATAGGTTTACCGGTATCGTAAGCTTCCATGCCCCGCACCAAACCATCAGTAGTGGACATAGCAATGGTCCGAACCATATTGTTACCCAAATGTTGGGCAACTTCCAGCGTTAAGTCAATTTTATTACCAAAAACATCTTCCTGGTCACTTTCAATTTTAACAGCGTTATATATTTCAGGCACCTGGCCCGGTGGAAAACGTATGTCCACCACCACGCCAATGACCTGTACTACTTGACCGACTACTTTAGCCATTAGCTTCTCTGTACCTCCTTTGCCTTTTCTTCAACTGGCCAACCGAACGGAAGCCCCCGCCACGGGTGTTATTCTAAAGCGGCAGAGCCGCCGACGATTTCGGAGATTTCCTTGGTGATGGCAGCCTGACGGGCACGGTTGAGAGACAGCGTGAGATTTTCAATCATGTCGTTTGCGTTGCTGGTAGCGCTGTCCATAGCGGTCATCCTTGCACTATGCTCTCCGGCCTTTAATTCCAGCAAGCATTGGAAAACTGAGTTTTCCACGTACATCGGAATAAGCTGGGCCAGCATAGACTCGACATCAGGTTCGAAGATGTACTCCACCTTACCGCCTTTAGCCTCAGCCTCTTCCCCGCCTTTTCCCTCCGGTGGTTCTACCGGAAGCAGCTTTTGTACTATGGGCTTTTGCACCAACACGTTCACAAACTCACTGTACACCAGGTAAACCTCGTCGTAATCTTCGGCCACGTACTTTTCCGATACATAAGTGGCCAATTCCCGGGCCAGTGATAGATCAGCATTTTCACCGACACCTATATATTCCCGGGCAATGTTATACTCACGGCGTTTGAAATAGTTGAGTGACTTACGGCCGAGACAAATAAGTTCAACATCCTGGTGTCTTTTCATGTCCTCTGCGGCCTTACGTATAATATTGGTATTAAAACCACCGCACAAACCACGGTCTGCGGTGACAACCACATAGGCTACCTTTTTGGGCTCACGCACTGTGAGCAGAGGATGCTGCATCCCAACAGATGCAGATCCAACTCTCCCTAAAACGTCGCGCACCCGCCGCGCGAAGGGCCTAGCAGCCAGCACATCCTCCTGCGCACGCCGCATTTTAGCAGCTGACACGGCCTTCATAGCCTTGGTAACCTGCTTTGTTTTTTCAATACTTTTAATGCGGCGACGGAGATCGCGCAAACTAGCCATCTATAAATTCACCACCTCGCTATAAAATAAACCGGGTGCTTGCATCTATTTGGCGAAACCTTCCTTGAACTCTTTACAGGCCGCTTTAAGCTGTTCTTTCAAATCATCGGAAATTGTTTTCTCTTCCGCAATCTTCTGTAACAGCTCCGGTTTCTGAGAGCGTAGGAACTTCAGCCACCCGGCCTCAAATGCGTCAACACTTTCCACAGGCTGGTCATCGAGGAGACCGTTAACGGCTACAAAGATGGAAGCAACCTGCTCCTCAACCGGCATGGGAACATACTGGCCCTGTTTTAACAGTTCCATTAAGCGCTCACCACGGGTTAAACGGGCCTGAGTAGCCTTATCCAGATCAGATCCGAACTGTGCAAAAGCAGCCAGCTCACGATACTGGGCCATATCCATCCGCATGGTACCGGCAACCTGCTTCATAGCTTTAATCTGGGCAGCACCACCAACACGGGATACTGACAGACCAACGTTAACAGCCGGACGCTGTCCGGAGTAGAAGAGGTCCGGTTCCAGGTAGATCTGACCGTCAGTAATGGAAATAACGTTCGTGGGAATATAGGCCGAAACGTCACCGGCCTGGGTTTCAATAATGGGCAGGGCCGTCATGGAACCGGCACCTAATTCATCATTTAGCTTACAAGCCCTTTCCAGCAAGCGAGAGTGCAGGTTGAACACGTCACCCGGGAAAGCCTCACGTCCGGGTGGACGGCGCAGCAGCAGTGAAAGCTCACGATAAGCGTTAGCTTGCTTGGACAGGTCATCGTAAACAATCAGCACATGCTTGCCCTGTGCCATAAACTCTTCACCGATGGCGGCACCGGCAAAGGGAGCGATATACTGCATTGGTGCAGGGTCAGACGCAGTCGCTGATACAATAACGCTGTACTCCATAGCACCATGGTCTTTCAATGTCTGTACCACGTTTGCAACTGTGGACTGCTTTTGACCAACAGCTACATAAATACAAATAACGTCGGTATTTTTCTGATTTAAAATAGCGTCAACGCCAATGGCAGTTTTACCGGTTTGGCGGTCACCGAGCAGTAATTCCCGCTGGCCGCGGCCGATAGGAATCATGGCGTCAATAGCCTTGATACCGGTCTGCAGCGGTTCATGAACCGGCTGACGCTCGATAACGCCGGGAGCAATATTCTCCACCGGGCGCAATTTATCGGTATCAACAGGACCTTCACCATCCAGTGGCTGTCCCAAGGCGTTAACCACACGGCCCAACATGGCGTCTCCAACCGGCACGGATATAATCCGGCCTGTACGCTTTACGGTATCTCCCTCTCTAATCTGGGTGTAGGGCCCCATCAAAACGCAACCGATGTTGTCCTCTTCCAGGTTAAGCGCCATACCCAGGGTGCCGCCGGGAAATTCCAGCAGCTCGGCGGCCATACACTCTTCAAGGCCGTATACCCGGGCAATACCGTCCATAACCTGGATAACTGTACCAACATCGGATACTTCTATCTGAGACTGGTACTTCTCTATTTGCTGCTTCAGTATGGAACCAATCTCTTCAGGTCGCAAATTCATCCACTAGTTCACCCCTATCTTTAACTAATTTGCCGGAGGTGTTCTCTCAGGGATTCGAGACGGCTTTTAACACTACCGTCTATAACTTTATCGCCGATCCGGGCCACTACCCCTCCAATGAGAGACGGGTCCACGGAGTAACTTACCCTGACTTCTTTACCTGTCACCTTACCCAGTACATTAATCAGGCGCTTTTGGTCTTCTTTACTCAACTCTATTGCCGAAGTAACCTCTACGTCACTGATATTCCTGGCCCTGTTGGCGTAATCCACAAAGACTTCCAGCATGCTGGCCAAGTATACTTCTCGCTGGCGGTCAACAATCAGGCATAGGAAGTTCATAGCTACTTGTGAAATCTTGTCCTCCAACACGGCCTTTAGAACATCTTTCTTTTGGGTGGCGGTTATGCGCGGGTGGTAAAGAACTTTTTTCAGATCAGGCTCCTCTTCCAAGAGGTTAACTACTGCCCGCAGCTCTTCTTCCGTCTTGTCAACAACCTCATTCGCCACCGCAATTTCGTAAAGGGCCTCGGCATAGCGTCCCGCCACAGCCCCTTTTAACATGGCAGATCCCCTGCCTCTTTAATAAAGTCGTTTATCAGGTCACGCTGTACATCAGCTGTGATTCTTTCATCAACAACCTTGCTGGCAACCAGGATGGACAATGAAGCCACTTGTTCCCGCAATTCGGAAACAGCTTTTTCCTTTTCCCTTTCAATATCCTGCAATGCCGACTCTTTAATCCGGTCGGATTCTTGCTTGGCAGCTTCCATAATGCCCCGGGCCTCATCTTCAGCCGCCTTAGTGGCTTTCTGGATAATTACATTTGCCTCTTCCTTGGCCTTTTTCATATCGTCTAAATATTGCTGTCTTAATGCCTCGGCCTGCTTTTTCTCTTCCTGTGCGGCGGCTATATTACCCTCAATGGCATCTTGCCGCTGTTCTAAAATTTTAACAATAGGCGGGTAAACAACCAGACGAAGGAAGACTAAAAGAATAATGAAGTGAATAATTTGCGCCAATAGAGTAACATTAAGACCTAGGGCTTCAATGATCTGACCCAAAACTTACCCTCCTTCCGTTTGCCAATGGGTGATAGCGAACAAAAGGAAGGCGCTAGCAGATTTGGGAATGGTAAGCCCCAAACCTACTATACCGCCTTTCCCGCACTACCGACCACCTAGACATTCGTACTTGCACTCTAGCCAACGCTACCCAAAAGGATAAATGCAATAACAACACCGATAATAGGTAGAGCTTCGATCAAACCAACGGAAATGAACATCGTGGTTAGCAGGTTACCTCTAAGTTCGGGCTGACGTGCGATAGACTCAACGGTTTTGGAAGTAACAAGACCGTTACCAATACCAGCTCCAAGGGCTCCCAGTCCAACAGCCAAAGCGGTGGCAATAGCTGCACCAGCACCTAATTCCATTTAATTCCCCTCCCTTCCTAAAGATATTTTAATTCATAATATGGTGGCTATCTCCAAATTAGAGAGATAAAGCTATTTTGTTATGTTGAATTATCAGTGGGTCAATTACAAAGTTAAAGTTAATGTTCTTCTGAAACGGCCTGTGAAGTATAAGCAATGGTAAGCATGGTGAAAATGAACGCCTGGATAAAGCCCACAAAGATACTAAAGGCCAGCCAAATAACTGACGCCAGAAAACCGCCCATAAGGGTTGCTCCCAAGGGAATCAATCCCAGCAATACAGCGATTAAAACTTCTCCGGCGTAGATGTTCCCGTAAAGACGGAAGGCCAGCGTAATGGGCTTGGACACTTCTTCAACGATTACCAGCGGTAAAAAGAAGACAAAGGGTTGGACGAAATGCTTGAAATAGGCCAAACCTTTGTATTTTAGCGCCAGTATTTGGATCAGTACAATAACGAAAATTGCCATGCCCAGAGTGGTATTAACATCCGCCGTGGGCGACATCATGGAGGGGACTAATCCCCACAAGTTACTGAATAACAGGTAAATAAAAAGACTGAATACCAGGGCCATTATCGAGGCACCCTTTTTGGGATCCAAATTATCATCAACAAGGCCCTTTAGAAACTGGAACATCTCTTCCACCATCAACTGCATCTTGCCAGGCCGGCCCAGTTTCATGTTCCGGGTGGCGGTCACGGTGAACAGTACCACCAGCAGCATGACAACCCAGGTCATCACAACAGTTTTAAGGTTTAGGTTGCCGAGACCGGCAATATATACCGGATCATGAAAGCCCCAAACGTTCAACGCATTGTGAACCTGATCCAGCATTGATTCCTGGCCATGACCGGCTCCTTCTGCTGCCAATTTTTCTCACCCCTTTCCATAGAAAGATTTTTATATCTTATCAACGGCATCACGCGCGGCGGAATGCCTGTAAAGCGTGACAGCTGCGTCAATCACCGTTAGACAAGGCAATAACAAGAGTCCTGCTCCCACACCGTAAACACTCAGAAAATTAACATGTGCGGCAAAAAAAACAACGGCCACTACAAGACCCAAACGCGAAACATAATTTTGCTTTAAAAAGGCATTGGCCTGTTCAGTATCAGCAAGGGAACCAACGCTTTTCAGCCTGTTACGCAGGAAGTAACCGTTTAATACACCTGTCAGCCCGCCGAATATAAGGCCCCAAATAACTGGATTGGAAATATCAGACGCTAAACCCAAGCCGGCTGCGGCCAGTACGAAATATGTAAGGCGGGCGCTACGGGCGAATTGTGCTTGTACGTCGTGGATAGGTACCGGTCTATTCACCGGCTCACTCCCCTTCTTTCCAAAACTTTTCCAGGGTAACAATGATTCCCCATGTACCTGCTACAACTCCCAACAAAATGCCTGTAACCATCAACCACGGCCCTGTTCCCAGTTTTTCATCCAGGGTTTTACCCCCGAAAAACCCCAGGGTCACCATGATGGCCAGTTCCGCTCCAATGGTAGTAGTGACTGTTAGTGCTTTTAAAATGCCACCTGATTGGTTGGGTTTTTGATCCTTTGGGTTGGGTTCTTGATCCTTCATATTTATCAATAAACCCCATTTTTAATAACTAAATTTAATTGTTACAGTTAGTACTTTCGCATACGCAGTAATACTAGTTATTTCAAAAATAATGTCGGCTAGCTTACATTTTAACATATAAGTAGTGTTCTACAAAAAGATCTTTATTCCTCCACTGATAAATGTTTTTTTTAGATTTACCTTAAAAAACCGAATGTGTTAACGTTTGTGACATGAAACACAAACTGGCACGTAACCATCGTTAAATTAAGAACAGATTCGCCGCAGTGCAATTAAAATCCTTCTACGAATTTCCTTTTCGCAACTTTCTTTTTAAATGAAACATCCGGGGACTTTTTCCATTCAGGTTATTGACAACGTAGTGGTTTATATCCTGCCTTTTGCTGCCTGGAAAGGCGATGGAGCATCGTGCCGCAGTCCGTGACGGTATTTGATATATTCCAGTATACGACTACTGGCTCTGCCGTCACCATAGGGGTTCACTGCTTCCGCCATACTGCGGTAATGCTGTTCATCCCTTAATAAACGTAGCGCTTGATCCTGCACATTTTCCCTGGCCGCGCCCACCAGTTTTACAGTGCCGGCGCTAACCGCCTCCGGGCGCTCTGTGGTATCACGCAGCACCAGTACAGGCTTACCCAGAGAGGGGGCTTCCTCCTGCAGGCCGCCGGAATCTGTTAGCACCAAGTAAGATTTCTGCATCAAGTTTACAAATGGCCGGTAGTCCAGAGGCTCAATCAAGTGCACTCTTTCCAGCCCGCCCAATACTTCCTGTACGGGGCGGCGAACGGCAGGGTTTTTATGCACCGGAAAAACTATTTCCACGTCGGGAATTTGTTCCATGATGTCCTTTAAAGCTTTATATATTTCCCTCATTCTCCCCCCCAGGTTTTCCCGGCGGTGAGTGGTTACCAGCAGCACCCGTCTATTGTCAAAATCCAGGTTTTGCAGCACAGGGTCATCAAACTTGTAATTAGTTTCCACTGTGTCGAGTAAAGCGTCAATGACAGTGTTTCCAGTGATAAAAATATTGTTTTGAGGGACATTTTCCTGTTCCAGGTTTTTGCCGGCCCCGGGAGTGGGGGCAAAATGCAGATCGGCCAGGATTCCGGCCAGGTGCCGGTTCATTTCTTCCGGAAAGGGGGAATATTTGTTGCCGGTACGCAGTCCCGCTTCCACATGGCCTACCGGAATCTGCAGGTAAAAAGCTCCCAAAGCCGCTACGAAGGTGGTGGTGGTATCTCCATGCACCAGCACCAGATCCGGCTTTTCCTTTTCGTAGACTCCTTGCACCCCCTCCAGAACCCGGCCGGTTATTTGAAAGAGTGTTTGCCCGGTGCGCATAATGTCCAGGTCATGAGCCGGTGTAATCTGGAAAAGTTGCAATACCTGGTCCAGCATCTCTCGGTGCTGCGCGGTTACGGCAACCCTGCAGTCTATATTAGCATCGTTTTCCAGCACCTTGACCAAGGGGGCCATTTTGATGGCTTCCGGGCGGGTACCGAATACGGGCATCACTTTTAACATATGATCATTCCCTTGTAGAAATGTTTAGCGAAGGTATCCCTTGTCTTTAAGTTTCTGTATATGGTGTTCCAATTCATTATCTATATCCACTCCGTGTGCCTCTTCGAGTACGAACATCATGGAGACGGCGGTTTGAGCTACGTCCAGTAGTTCTCCGGTTATACGGCGCAGCACTTCGTGCTCGTCAAGTTTGTGCGCTTCACCGCTCATGCCTCTAAGTTTTCCGATGGCCTGGGCCAGTTCACCGGCTTCTTCCATGAGTTTAAGGGCGGTGGATTCCATGGTGGGGGAAAGGTTATTCAAACGCGGTAATGCTATTAGTTTCTTTTCCATGCGAGTCCACCACCTTTGACTAAGATGAAAGAATAAAAAATAAAAACCTTTTTGACAGGATTAACAGGATTTACAGGATTTTGTTTTTTTCGGATGTCGATATTGATAGCGCAATATACATTGTTATACCTGAATAGCTGATGTTTGCTTTATTTGAAAAATATTATATATAAGACATAATGAAAAAATGAAAAACCTTTTTTTTGATCGAACGGGATTTTGTTTTTCTGCATTTCCGCACTCAGTCCTTTTATATAGAAAAACCGATCCAATATTAAGTACTTGTCCTATATTGATTTTAAAACCGTAGACACGAACAACATCCTTCATTTAGCAAAGACTTCAATCCAAAACCAGCCTAACTTATCTATCCTGCAATCCTGTAATCCTGTCTAAAAAAGGTCTTAAGTCTTTTAATTCTTTAAATCTTTAAACCTTGAACAGGATTACAGGATAAGTGACGATTAAAGGCCTTAAGCACTACTTTTGGGTCAAACCTCTCAATCCAACAATCCCATAAATCCCGTTAATCCCGTCAAAAAACCTAACAGCAACAAGTAGCTATCTCAGTCACCAAACTTTTCCAACCGAATACCTGCTTCTTTCAATATGCTCTCAGCAAGCTCATCCGGGTAGTCGCCGGCGAAAACTACTCGTTTCGCATTGGCGTTGGCCAGCATTTTAGCGCAGAGACTACAAGGCTGGTTAGTCAAATAAAAGGTAGCCCCGCCAATGGGGGTGCCGTAAACCGCCGCCTGGATAATGGCATTTTGCTCCGCATGCAGACCGCGGCACAATTCGTGCCGCTCCCCCGAAGGGATTTTCATACGGTCACGCAAACAGCCGGCCTCGGGGCAATGAGTCAAACCGCTGGGAGCACCGTTATACCCGGTGGACAATATGCGGTTATCGCGTACCGCCACAGCCCCTACTTTGCGGCGCAGGCACGTGGACCTGGTGGCCACCAGGCTCGCAATTTCCATAAAATATTGATCCCATGACGGGCGGTTTTCCATTGGGCATCGCTCCAACCATAATTATCTATTCTAATAAATAGGGTACCTTTCACAAAGCTCCCGGGCCATGGAACGTGCTTTGGCGCGGCTGTCTGGGCCGGAAAGAGCCATTTCCATGATCTCGGCGATGGCTACCATTTCCGGTTCCTTCAGCCCGCGGGTGGTAACTGCCGGAGTCCCCACCCTGATCCCACTGGCTACAGCCGGCGGCTGGGGGTCAAAAGGAATGGCATTTTTGTTCGCTGTTACGCCCACATCATCCAGGATGTTCTCAGCATCAGCGCCTGTAACTCCTTTAGGACGTAGATCCACCAGCATCATATGATTATCCGTGCCCCCGGATACTAATTCAAAGCCGCGTTCCACCAGGGAATTGGCAAGGGTTTTAGCATTCCTGATTATCTGCCTCTGATAATCTTTAAAATCAGGCTGCAGGGCCTCCTTAAAGGCTACAGCTTTGGCGGCAATAGCATGCATAAGAGGTCCACCCTGAATGCCCGGAAAAATAGCCTTGTCCAAAGCAGCGCCATATTTTTCTTGGGCCAGAATCATACCCCCGCGGGGTCCGCGGAGCGTCTTGTGGGTGGTGGTGGTAACCACATCGGCATAGGGTATTGGGCTCATATGTTCGCCTGCGGCAACAAGTCCTGCAATGTGCGCCATATCCACCATTAGATAGGCGCCAACTTCATCAGCAATATCCTTGAATAGAGAAAAGTCAATGGCCCGCGGGTATGCGCTGGCCCCTGCAACAACAATTGCCGGGCTGCTTTCCCTGGCTATTTCCCGTACTCGTTCATAGTCTATGCAGCCGGTTTTTTCGTCTACACCATAAAAAGTGACATTAAAATATTTGCCGGATATGTTTGCCTTGCTACCGTGAGTCAAGTGTCCGCCGTGAGCCAGGCTCATACCTAAAATGGTATCTCCGGGCTTTAGCAGTGCGTAGTAAACTGCTGTATTGGCCTGTGATCCTGAATGCGGCTGCACATTAGCATATTCGGCGCCGAAAATTTGTTTTGCTCTTTCCATGGCCAGGCTCTCCGCTATGTCTACACACCCGCAGCCACCGTAATAGCGCCTGCTGGGATAACCCTCCGCGTATTTATTGGTGAGTAGCGAACCCTGAGCCTCCAAAACGGCGGAACTGACAATATTTTCTGAAGCAATGAGTTCCAGGGTATTACGCTGCCGTTCCGTTTCATGGTCTATGGCCCTGGCAATGGCCGGGTCTATATCAGCAATAGGGCTGTTAAAAAAGGTCATGCTATGTAATTCCTCCCCGCAAAGCCGCAATCAGCGACAACAATATTTTTTTTCTATGTTGTGTATTTTGTCCACCCGGCGTGCATGACGCCCACCGGAAAATTGAGCATTCAAAAAGGCCGCTAAAATATCCCGGGCCAGTCCCGCACCAATTACCCGTTCGCCCATGGTAATTATGTTGGCATTGTTGTGCTCCCGGGCCATCCGGGCGGAAAAGCTGTCGTGACAGAGTGCGGCGCGGATACCGGACACTTTGTTGGCAGCGATGGAAACACCAATACCGGTACCGCAGCAAAGTATACCCAGATCAAACTCTTTTTTAGCCACAGCCTCGGCTACCGGCATAACGATATCCGGGTAATCAACTGATTCCCCGGAATAGGTACCAAAGTCTTGACAATCAATTGCTACTTCCTTTAGATAATCTATGATTTCCGTCTTAAGTTGGAGTCCACCGTGATCTGATGCTATTGCCAGTTGCAATGAAATATCTCCTTTTCTGATAGAATCAATAGTTCTTCAAAATTTCTACATTAACTGCCTTTTTCCTTTACATTGGGCAGAATTTATTCTAATCAGGCTTGTCCTTTTTTTCCCTGTATAAAAACTCTTGCAATGCTTGCTTAACCATGGTTTGCATTTCCCTGGCACAGGCCCTGTATGTTTCTTCCGGCCCCCCGATGGGATCGGGTACATCGGCTCCGACTCTGGCATATTCCGCCAGGGTAAAGATTTTATTTTCACACCCCGGCACCATGCTGCGCACCTGCCGGCGGTGCATGCCGGTCATAGTCAGGATCAGATCCGCACTTTGCACATCCTCCGGGGTAAGCAGGCTGGCACTGTGACCTTTCAAATCTATGCCCATGGAGCTCAGAACTTTGATGGCATTTTCAGCCGCAGGCATACCGGGGAGGGCCGTTGTGCCTGCCGATGCAATTTCAATTTCCAGCTCCGAGGTGTCCATTTGCTGGAGTATGTTTTCGGCCAGCGCTTGGGCCATGCTGCTGCGGCATGTATTGCCGGTACAGACAAAAATTACTTTTTTCTTAACCATTTCCGCACACTCCTAGTAATTGGAAGTTTGCTTTTGGGGGTTTTGCTTTGGGGTCTTTTAGTTCTTTGACAGGATTACAGGATAAGGGACGATTAGGGCTTTGGGTATTTCTTTGAGGTCTTTTTTATTTTGACGGGATTAACGGGATCAAACGGGATTTTGTTCTTCTGCATTTCCGCACTCATTCCTTTTATAAAGCAACCCATCCTATACTAAGCACTTATCCTATAATGATTTTAAAACCGTAGTCGCGATCAACACCTTTAATTAGCAAAGACTTCAATCCAAAGACCACCTAACTTATCTATCCTGCAATCCTGTAATCCTGTCTAAAAAAGGTCTTTAGTCTTTTGAAATCTTTAAATCTTGGACAGGATTACAGGATAAAAGACGATTAGGGCCTTGGGCACTACTTTTGGGTCAAACCCCTCAGCCCCCAAATCCCACTAATCCCGTTAATCCCGTCAAAAGGTTTTAATTCTTTAATCTTTAATCCTTAGTAGACAAGACCAACATCCATTAATCAGCAAAGACACCAATCCAAAGACCACCTAACTTATCTATCCTGCAATCCTGTAATCCTGTCTAAAAAAGGTCTTCAGTCTTTTTAAATCTTTAAATCTTGGACAGGATTACAGGATAAGTGACGATTAAAGGCCTTAAGCACTACTTTTGGGTCAAACCCCTCAACCCAACAATCCCATAAATCCCGTTAATCCCGTCAAAAGGCCTTTATTCTTTTATCTTTTAATCCCTAGTAGACATAAACAACACTTCTTAATAGCAAAAACTTCAATCCAATGCCAAACTGCCTTACCTATCCTTTAAATCCTGTAATCCTGTCAAAAAATTTGTTTTAATTTTTTTCTCATTCAATCCTAAAAAAACAACTTCACCCCGATACCCACTAAGAGCACTCCGCCGAAGCCCACGGCGCGCTCTCCCATCCGGCTGCCCACATAGCGGCCTAAAATAAGGCCTGACGCAGTCATAACACCCGCCACAACACCGATCACACTTACCGTAAGCGGCAAATCCACATTTTGAGTGCCCAGGCTGAACCCTACGCTCAGGGCGTCCATGCTTACACTAGCCGCCAGAAGAAGCATACCACCGGTAGTAACAAGGGCGTCCTGGTTATTGAGATCCCCTCCACCCTTCCAGGCTGAATATAACATTCTCACACCAAGATAAATAAGCACCAGAGCACCGGCAATACTGGCCGCCTTGCCCAGCAGCGACCCAACAATCTCACCGGCAAACCACCCTATCAGGGGCATTATCACATGAAAAGCCAACACCGTAAAGCTTACTATTAAAATCTGTCGACTTCTCACCCCGGTCATCCCGAGGCCAAGGCACATAGAAAAAGCATCGGTTCCCAGAGCCACGGCCAAGATCAGTAAGGTAATAACTGTCACAATAAACCCCCTAAACTTTTACACTTACTTTTAATATACTTCCCGAAAGCCCAGGATATCACACCACTATAATACGGTCCGCCGCCCTTCGAAGCCTGTTCATAACGGCCAGACCGAGCCCCTGTGTGCTTATCCCTTCGGCGACAATTACATCTACCCCTCTACGGTCAAAATCACGCAGAGCGCTGTATAAGTTTGCCGCCAGAGACCTGGGATCACCTTTACGCCCCAGCTTCAGCAACTGAACACTACCATTTAAATTAATATCATCGGTAACTGCCAACACACCCACACGCCTGCCGTTCCGACCATAATCGGCAGCCAAGTCTGCCAG
>VENG01000006.1 GCA_009711705.1 Bacillota bacterium | reverse complement strand
CAATAAAAATCCCCCCAAACAATTTGCTAAAATTTTAGCATTTTGCTGAGGGGGGATAAATAGATTTGGTTGTTTAATTATGAAAAAACACACCATGATTGTGTAGGTAATTATGTGCAAGTGGACAATTGGAACAAGATCGAAATAGTTTTCATTTGCATATGCATATTCTGTCAAGGCATCATAATTAGTGGTATAAATTGCCTTCCAGGGCAATGAAGCAAGGCTTTTAAATCCTATGGATGGTTTTAGTGATTTTAGTCTGTGTTTAACCAACTGTTCAGTTTCTTTACGTGAAACTTTATGAAGTAAAGACTCTAAGTAAATTAATAGATCTTCATCATATAAATCTGGTTTCATGATTATCAAGCTTAATCAGTAACTCCTTCTCACCAGGGAACATATGTGCTATAATGGCCATAGTTAATAAGTGGGAGGGGAACCAAGATTATGGCACAACAAAAAGATGTGAGTTTATTTGAGTTTCAGCAACGTTTTAGCAGCGAAGAGGCTTGTCAAGAGCACCTTTTCAATATGCGTTGGGCAGAGGGTTTTGAGTGTCCTCGCTGTGGATGCAAGGAATATTACCATATCTCTTCACGTCGGCACTATCAATGTCGAGATTGTAATTATCAAGCTTCCCTCACAGCAGGGACCATTTTCCATAAGACCCGCACAGCGTTGCGGAAATGGTTTTGGGCCATATTCCTGGTTGCCAATGACAAACGAGGCTTCTCCGCCCTTTCTTTGCAGCATAGTATTGATGTCAGTTATCCTACAGCATGGCTAATGCTTCATAAGATTAGAACTGCAATGTCCGACCGTGATCAGCTATATAAGCTTGCGGGGTTGGTGCAATTAGATGATGCGTTTTTTGGTGGACCAAACGGTTTTCAAGGCCGTGGCACCTCCAAAAAACCGGATTACGTTGCGGTATCAACAGACAGCGAGGGCAAACCTCTCTACGTTAAAATGAAAGCTGTGGATCGAGTTAACAAGGCTACAGCATTAGAGTTTGCAAACCAAGCAATCTCCAAAGGATGTGCAGTTACAACGGATGGATTAGCGGCATATCCACAGTTAAAGTCCCAAGGATATACTCATGAGCGAGTTTTATCTTCTTCCCCGGAAGCCGAAGAAAAGCTACATTGGGTACATGCCCTTATTTCTAATGCTAAGGCTTTCATGGTTGGTACTTTCCATGGCCTCGATAAAAGCCATTTGCAGGCCTATTTAGATGAGTTTTGCTACCGTTTTAACCGTAGAAAGTGGCGTAACCAGCTATTCAACAGGCTTTTGCATGCATGTGTGGTAGGTCCAACGGTGACTTATGCTGAGCTAACTTTATAGTCATGTTAGAAAATGCCCAACCGTTAATGGGTAAAATTTTTTTTGTTTCATAATATCGCTTCCTTTGGTTAAAAAGATTGATTTGCAGAAGTTAGTTAATTCACTTGCGTTTTAGTAACACAGCTTTATTTAGTTTGAAGTAGATTTAAGGCTTAATATTGGTCCTGATTTACACTTAGGAATATTTATTGTGGCAGGTTAACAGGTGTCTAATTGGATTTAGTATTATTTAATATTTGCTGAATGCTAAGAACAGGATATACTATTTTACTTAGCAATACCTCCCATCCAGCTATTAAGCATTGATCTGGAGTTCTCAACAGGTACTTGCCTTATGCAGGCCCCAATAAAAGTACCTGTATGGAAGCGGTGCACATACAACATCAAATCTTCATTTTGCGTAAAAAGTTCCTTTTGGGTTGTTCACCCCCTCAACATTTTAGGACATTCCACGCGCAGCATTTGTTTTACTGAGTCTGCCATTATAAAACCAGGTGATTGGTAGGAGTAAAATATCCGGCCATAATCAAACATGAAGAAAGTACCCTGGCAAATTTCCAATTCTAAAATTCGACGTGAGGCGGCTTCATAACTTGATTCATGGTACCGGCAAACGTTTTTAAGGAGGTTTATTGGCTGCTTGATACCTGATGAAAATACGGTGTTTGGGCATTAATGATTCGGTGGAGAAGTCATCTGCCTCTTTTCGTAGGACCGGGTCTTCCGTCTCTTCAATAAAACTAATATTTCCTTTATGTTCACAGTAGATTGTCCTATCTCATGGAGAGTGGCAAATCTCTGCCGCGTTCTTGGGTGATACTTATTAACACCAATATGTATGAAGTCATAATGAGGCTTGTCAATTACCAATGCGCTGCAGCGGGGGTCTAGCTCTGTTTGATGGATTTCCACGGGCTTGTCCAGTACTTCAGCTACAAACCACTTAATGTTCAGAGGATATGCAGGATTCAGATTTTTTACCAAGAGCCTTGCTTTGATCGTTGCTATAGACTCCAAAATGTCAGCCCCTTGCGAAATTTGTCGAATAAATAAAACCACTGCTAAAGTTGGCAGTGGTTTTATTTATGATCCATATTTTTTTTTCTTGTTATCAGCTTCCCATAGCTCAACGAAGTCCAGGAACTCCCACAGCTTTTCCTTTCCCTCCTCCGACAGCTTATTGGCTCGTAGGAAGAATTGTTCGTTGGGATCTGATTTTTCAGCAGGTGTTTCGTCTAAAAAATAACCAATTGGTTTATTTAATGCCTTAGAAATGTTTTTCAAAGTCTCAATTGAAGGATTGGTTCGATTTTTTTCTATATCCCCCAAGTAAGATAGTGAAATACCAGCATTATTTGCCAACTCTTTTAATGTAAGTTCATTTCTCAAACGCAAATCCCTAATTTTTTCACCAATAGTCATAGACTTCACCCTTTTCGTAAATACCGTATTTATATTATATATTTAATTTGCAATAGGCGTAAAGAAAAATAATTACGTTTCTATCATAAAATGGAGCAACAAAAAGGATATAAAAGATATTATTATAAAATTTATGCAAATTACGTCCAATGCGTATATTATTTGCGTAAGCAGGAGGTGAAAGTAAAATGAAATACATTGGTAATAAGATACACCAAGCAAGGCATAATAAGAGATTAACCTTAAAACAAGTTTCTAATGAGACTGGGCTTGCAGTGTCTTCACTTTATGACATAGAAAAAGGAAGGTTTGTTCCTTCTCTGGAAAGCCTTTATAAGATTGCAGGCGCCTTAGATTCTCCAATAGTATTATTTTGCCCCAAAATTACGATAATGACGTAAATGACGCGGTGGTTTAATGACAAACAAAGACCGCGATCGAAAAACGTGCCCCGTGTTGACGGCCTATATGAAAACGAACACAATTCTTACCCAAAATCTGACTTCCTTGCAAATGTGTAAAAACAATGGACAACCTTCAAATTTAACGGGTAATAATGGATCCCTTTTTTACCCAGTAAAGCATATAATAAATTACTTGTTCATCAATAAAGGCTCAGGCGAATAGTATAGATTACCACCGTAAAGGAAGTACATTTTTTAGTAAGGGGTGAGATAATTGGAATTTGTAGAACGTCTACAGGCTCATCGTCAGCTGGAAAAAGAGCAGGACTGGAGGGGTACCTTTGAAGATTACCTGCAGTTCGTGAAAGAACGTCCCTGGGTATGCCAGTTAGCCCATTCGCGTATATATCAAATGATTAAGGAGGCAGGGGTTATAGAAACGCAGCAGGGAGTCAAGCACTACAAATTCTTTGAAACAGAACTGTTCGGTTTAGATAAGACATTAGAAACGCTGGTAGAGGAATATTTTCACCCGGCAGCCCGGAGACTGGATGTACGTAAAAGAATTCTACTGTTAATGGGACCCGTGAGTGGTGGTAAGTCCACGCTGGTGCACATGTTGAAAAAAGGTTTGGAACAGTACAGCAAGACCGACCGGGGGGCAGTATTCGGGATCAAGGGTTGCCCCATGCACGAAGAGCCACTTCACCTGATCCCGCGAGAGCTGCGGCAAGATTTCCAGGATGAGTACGGTGTTTATATTGAAGGCGAATTATGCCCCTCATGCCGCCTGATGGTGCAAAATAAATATAACGGCAATATAGAGGATGTGGAAGTTGAGCGTATTACCCTTTCCGAGGAAGCCAGGACCGGTATCGGAACCTTTACCCCGTCAGATCCCAAGTCCCAGGATATAGCTGATCTTACCGGCAGCATTGACTTCAGTACTATAGCCGAATTCGGTGCCGAGTCAGACCCCAGGGCGTACCGTTTCGACGGCGAGCTAAATATAGCCAACCGGGGACTGATGGAGTTTCAGGAAATGCTTAAATGCGACGAAAAGTTCCTATGGAACCTGCTCAGCCTTTCCCAGGAAGGAAACTTTAAGGCCGGCCGGTTTGCTTTGATATACGCAGATGAAATGATAGTAGCTCACACCAACGAAAACGAATACAAAGCCTTTATCAGCAACAAAAAGAATGAGGCGCTGCAGTCTCGGATCATAGTAATGAAAATTCCCTATAATCTTAAGGTCTCCGATGAAATAAAAATCTATGAAAAGTTAATTAAACAAAGTGACCTCAAAGACATTCATATTGCGCCTCACGCGCTGAAGGTGGCCAGTATCTTTTCCGTCTTAAGCCGCATGAAGGAAAGCAAAAAACAAGGTATGGACCTGGTCAAAAAGATGAAATTGTACGACGGTGAAGATGTGGAAGGCTTTAAGCAAAAGGACGTAAGCGAGCTGCAGTCCGAGTATCACGATGAAGGTATGAGCGGTGTAGACCCTCGTTACGTTATTAACCGGCTCAGCTCATCGCTGATCAAAACCACCACCAAATGTATTAACCCCCTGGATGTTTTGCGGGGATTAAAGGACGGGTTGGGCCAGCATCCTTCCATCACCCAGGAGGAGAGGGACCGCCTCTTAAACTTCATTTCCGTGGCCCGCCAGGAATTTGACGAGCTGGCTAAAAAAGAAGTGCAAAAGGCATTTGTATACTCCTTTGAAGAGTCCGCCAAAGTGCTCTTCGATAATTATCTGGATAATGTAGAAGCATATTGTAACGGCGTCAAGATGCGTGATCCCATTACCGATGAAGAAGTTAATCCTGATGAAAAGTTAATGCGTTCCATAGAGGAGCAAATAGGAATCTCTGAAAGCGCTAAAAAGACCTTCCGCGAGGAAATATTGATCCGTCTTTCCAGCTATGCCCGAAAGTCCAGAAAATTTAATTACAAGTCCCATGAGCGCCTGCGCGAAGCAGTAGAGAAAAAACTGTTTGCCGACCTTAAAGATGTAGTCAAAATAACCACATCTACAAAGACCCCGGATGCGGAGCAATTGAGACGAGTAAATGAGGTCAGCGCCAAGCTAATGGATGAATATGGCTACTGTCCTATCTGTGCAAATGAACTACTCAAGTATGTAGGGAGCCTTCTGAATAGATAAAAGATGTTTGGGGGTTGGTACAGGAGGGGAATAACATGTCCGGCAGATATACAGTTTCCCGGGAAGACTGGTCCCTGCACCGCAAAGGGGAAATAGACCGTCAGCGCCACCGGGAAAAAGTTAAGGAAGCCATAAAAAAGAATTTGGCCGATATTGTCAGTGAAGAAAGCATTATTCTTTCGGACGGAAAAAAAGTAATCAAGGTGCCCATACGCTCACTGGATGAATTCCATTTTCGCTTTAACCGCAATAAACAGCAGCACGGCGGCCAGGGCGACGGGGAAAGTAAAGTGGGCGATGTACTGGGAAGTGATTCTAAAAAGAAAGCAGGCAAGGGTCCAGGCCAGGGGCAGGGGGCAGGAGAAGAGCCGGGGGTTGACTATTACGAAGCGGAAATAACCATTGATGAACTGGCAGAAATGATATTTGAAGACCTAGGGCTGCCCAACCTCAAACAAAAGAAAAAACCCGAGCTGGCCTCGGAGTCTGTGGAATTCCGTGATGTGCGCAAAGTGGGTATCCAGAGTAATATAGACCGTAAGCGCACCATATTCCAGGCTTTGAAAAGAAGAGCTATGGAGGAAGGTAAGCAGGGCCTGGGTAAAATAACCAGGGAAGACCTCAGGTTTAAAACCTGGGAGCAGGTATATAAGTATGAAAGCAGTGCCGTGGTGTTGGCCATGATGGATACTAGTGGGTCTATGGGACCCTGGGAGAAATATATTGCACGTAGTTTTTTCTTCTGGATGGTACGGTTTTTACGGACCAAATATCAAAACGTAAAAATTGTCTTTTTATCCCATCATGTGATGGCCAAGGAAACCACCGAGGAAGAATTCTTTACCAAGGGGGCCAGTGGGGGAACTCGCTGCTCTTCGGTATATGAACTGGCGCTGAAAGTGATCGAAGAAAGGTTTAACCCTGAAGACTACAATATCTATGGTTTCCATTTCTCCGACGGTGACAACCTTTCTTCTGACAACGAAAAATGCGTTCGATTAGTGAAGGATTTACTAAAAGTGTGTAATTTAATTGGTTACGGTGAAATTGAAGGGCCATATTATTACAGCAGTACATTAAAATCCGCCTTTAAAAAAATTGAAGAACAAAATTTCACCACCGTTTCCATCAGGGACAAAAGTGGTGTGTTCCCGGCCCTGAAAAGTTTCTTTAACCCGGACCCCTTAAAAACGGCAACCGGGAGGTGACACCGTGAGTATAAATGAAAAGTATGAACTGGAAAAAGCCTTGGAGCAAATCACAGCCATCGCCAAGGGCTATAACTTAGACTTTTATGATATGTACTTTGAAATCTGTCCGGCGGATATCCTGTATACCTTCGGGGCATATGGTATGCCTACCCGTTTTTCGCACTGGAGCTTCGGGAAGGCTTACCATAAAATGAAAACTCAGTATGACTATAACCTCAGCCGTATATATGAAATGGTAATTAACTCCGACCCGTGCTATGCTTTTTTGTTGGAGGGTAATTCCCTCATCCAGAATAAAATGGTGATGGCGCATGTGCTGGCCCACTGTGATTTCTTTAAAAATAATTACTATTTCCAGCGCACTTCCCGCCAGATGGTGGAATCCATGTCCGTGGCCGCGCAGAGAATAAGGCAATATGAATTTGCCCACGGCAGGGAAAAAGTGGAGTCTTTTTTGGATTCGGTAATATCTATTCAGGAACATATTGACCCGTACCGGGATATCGGTAAAAATGAACCGGCCATTGAAAAGTCGGAAAGCGGCGGGTGCTGCGGTGGTGAAGGTTGTGGAAAGGGCTGCGGAAAAGATAGCTGCAAAGATAAAGGCTGCGAGGGTGGCAACTGCGGGCATACTCACAGTGAACAAGAATCGCCCTATGACGATCTATGGAAACTGGATCATCTCGGGGAGGAACAGGAAAGCAAAGATGATACTCAAAAGGCCAAGAAGTTTCCCAAAAAACCCGAAAAGGATTTATTATTGTTCATTATGGAATACGGCAGGGATTTAGAGGACTGGCAGCGGGACATTATCTCTATCATTCGGGAGGAGATGTTCTACTTCTGGCCACAAATGCAGACCAAAATAATGAATGAAGGCTGGGCCACATACTGGCACCTGAGAATTATGCGTGATATGGATTTGACTGAGGAAGAATCCCTGGAATTCGCCAAACTGCATTCCGGTGTTATCCAATCCTCAAAAGTGCGCCTAAACCCCTACTTCCTGGGCTTAAAGCTATTTGAGTATATTGAAAAACGTTGGGATGAACCCGGCGAAGAAGACAGGATCAAATACGGCCGCCCCGGTGGAGAAGGCCGGGAAAAAATCTTTGAAATCAGGGAATTAGATAACGACATCTCCTTCTTGCGTAACTGTCTTACAGAAGAATTTGTAGAACAGGAAGACATCTACCTGTACAAAAAAGTGGGTTACGAGTGGAAAATAGTAGAAAAAGACTGGCAAAAGGTAAGGGATAGCTTAGTAGCAAGTATGGTAAACTCAGGTTTTCCATACATTGTTGTCCAAGACGGAGACTACGGCAAAAGGGGCGAACTCTACCTGCACCATGCCTACGAAGGTGCAGAGCTAGACGTCTACTACCTCGAACGCACCCTACCACATGTGTATAAATTGTGGGGAAGACCGGTATATTTGGAAACAGTGCTGGACAGCAAAAAGGTGCTCTTCAGCTACAGTGGCGAAAAGGTGAGCAAGAAATTTGTTTAGTTGGATAGCTCAAGGGAAGAAAACCTCCCGTACCGGGTTGAAGTGTACCCCTTCAAGGACATTTTAAAAAAGACTATGCTACATTAAGAAGATGATTCTGTATTGTGCAGGGTCATCTTCTTTAGTTTCCATTTAATTTCCTTTTCAAGCTGGAAAAGAGGGAAGCAAAAGCAAAAAGGCGCCGAGGTAATAGAGCTTAACCGCCCAGTGCCCGTGGACGAGGAAGACCCGGAAACAGGTGAGCGCTGACATTAATTGGTAGAATAGCCAGAGAGTATGCAGGAATATGCGGCTGATAAGTATGAAATGGGAAGAAGTACGCGGAATTTATCCAAACCAATACGTGTTTGTTCGGATATTAGAATCTCACCGGGAAGGGAAAAATTGAACTGAAAAATAGGCCAGGGCTTAGGTGATTTAGGCCGCGCGTAATGTGGGCATGACGTTGCAGCGGCACTGGCTGCCCTGGCGCAGGATCCTTTGGATTCTATAACGCGGCTCGACCCTGACGAGTTAATTGACCAGATAGTATAGAGGCTTAATGTAATTTGTTACATCAATGCTATAAGAAAAACTGCATAGGGCGGAGGGCGCCGTTGCCATTAATTGAAATGAGAAAAGACCATGCCTACAACTAACAGCCAGAGCCTGCGTATGGTGTTCAGAAGCCAGGCGGGGACTATCATGACCATTAGCCTGGATAACCCCCATACGGATCTTACTGCCACCGAGATTGAGGCGGCCATGGATACCATCATTGCAAAAAACCTTTTTAGTACCAATGGTGGGGATTTGACAGAAAAATACGCAGAGCTCAGCCCAGGGTGCGGCTGACATGCCAATAAGGTATAAAACTTTCTATCACAACCGGGCTAGGCGCACAGTCTTGTCGATGATCTTGATATAGGGCAAACCTCTCTAGGTTAAAATGAAAGCTGTGAATCGAGTTATCAAGGAGACAGCATTAGAGTTTGCAAACCAAGCAATATCCAAAGGATGTGCAGTTATAACGGATGGGTTAACGGCGTATCCACAGTTAAAGTCCCAAGGATATACTCATGAGCGAGTTCTATCTTCTTCCCCAGAAGCTGAAGAAAAAATTCATTGGGTACACGCTCTAATTTCTAATGCAAAGGCTTTTATGGTTGGTACTTTCCATGGCCTCGATAAAAGCCATTTACAGGTCCTATTTAGATGAGTTTTGCTACCGTTTTAACCGTAGAAAGTGCGTAGCCAGCTTTTCAACAGGCTTTCGCATGCGTGTGGGGTAGGTCCAATGGTGACTTATGCTGAGCTAACTTTATAGTCATAATTATTTAAGCTAAGAAGAACATTAATTATAATGAATTGAAATTGAAAATATCAGACGAAGTTCATATACCGGAGGCAATTGTCGGGAACCAAAAGATCAAACAGAAAAAATACCTGGTTGTAAGCGTCGTTACTATTAAAGCATTTGCAGATAGCAATTTTCGACATTATTTTTTGCAGGAAAAGCAAATTCTAATAAGAATTATGTAAATATTATGTCATGGAAGCACGATAAATAAGGAATTTGAAGCTATTACCGAATTAAGGTGCAATGAAATGAGTAAATCTAGATCGCCCTGGTATTATCAATTTATAACACCTGCCGTCCCTGCAAATTACGACGTATGCTCATGTTTATAAACATAGTGAATCTGATGTAAATATGGACGACCAGAAGGACATATTCGGCATCTAATTGAAAAAAATGAATGTTTTCGTTTGGGGTTTGATGTATGCCAATGACCTTAAAATAGAAGCCCAAAGGATATCTTGATTGCTCTAAAGACGAGTTCTCTGTTTTTTTTGTGGCCATAAACAGCGTGTTCCCCAATATGGAAGAACGCTTTAGGTAGCTTTAAAATGATTAGATAAACCCGGTCTAGCGTTCTTGACTGCCACTCAGAGATCAGGGGCATGATCTTATCTGTCACTTTGCTAATCATAGTCATGGATGCATCAATCCCGTAGAAGGCCCGCGATGGCCCCGATAACATGGGTGGACATGCTTTTTGCATGCATAGCGATAACCTGCTGGTTAGGTTAGGCATAAATGGCAGCTCATTTATTGGTACCTACAACCATTTACACAAAAGAATCATGTGAAAATGGTTTAATTATAATATATAAGAAAATATACAAATGTGAGGTGCAGGAGTGAATTGTCAAACTAAAGATACAATGATTGATTACATAGCAAGTTTAGGAGAATACGCAGCCAGCCAAGCTATTGAAATGAATGATTTTCATGATAGATTTATAGAAAAAATCAATCATTTAGAAGACGATGTGATTCGGGTTAAATTACAGAATCTAGAGCAGGAAGTTCAACAACAGTTAACTATATTGCAAAAATCGATTAAGCAAGTCGATAAGCATACAAATATAATACTTTCTTCTGTTGAGACAAATGTTTTAAATGAAGCAGCAAAGCAATATGAGGAATTGAAGGGTATTAAAACTCAGCTAGAAGGTCTAGTAAATCAACAAAATGATTTAGTACAATATCAGAAAAAAATTTTATGGAAAATAGATGTTAATCAACAAGCGATTATGAAAAATTTGGAACGAAATTATAAGAAGGCTAATCAAAATTTTGATAAAATGAACAATCGATTGGAATATCTAGGCAAAAAGGGGAAGTTTGGTAATGTTGTTGGTACCTTAGTGTTAGTGTTAATACTTGGGATGATCGTTTATTTATATTCCGTAGGTGTGATTCTGTGATGAAATATATTTTTTGTTATGAAGAGCAAGTTTTAGTTATTGAAGGATCTAAAGAAAAAAGATATGAAAGTTGCTGCGTGAAAAGTATCAACAGTCGCTATTACTTTGGTGAAGAAGCGAAGCAATTACAACTAGTGTGGCCAAATTTGCCACGAACGTATTTGAATCAAGCAATTAGAGAAGTAGCTATATTAAAGGATAGGAAACAGTTAGTAGAAACTTTTTTAAATCTAATGATTAATGGTTCTGATCATCATGTTTTCATTATGCCTAGGGATATTATTGAGATTCTAGTAAGCGAGGAGAAAGAGTTCCTAAATCAGTACTCTATTCAAGTCAGCCTAATAGGCTTTGGGTTGTTCTATTCGAAAATGATCGAAACGGCTAATAAAGGAAAGCTTCAAAAAAATAGTAATACAATTCATATTTATCAAGGAAATGAAGGAATTGAAGGAGTATTATCAGAGGTGATATCGGAAGGTAAATTACAGACAATCTCTGAAATCTATATGAAACCATCCAACCAAATCCTCATCTTGAATAAAGTGATTGAACATTTAGAAAAACAAGCTCGAAATAATAATAATCTTAAGCTTTATATCAAGAAGGAAAGCGAATTAGTAGAAAATTTTCCCTATCAGCACATATTAGAACAGGTAGACAAAAACAAAACTTTTGCATTTAATTCGATAGATCATATAGACGTTATAGGATCTTATAGAATCAGTAAATTACAATACGACATAAAAGGGTTGGCCATGCATTTAATCGAAAGGGTACCAGACGAAAAATATAAAACTCTATTCACAAATATTGTCTCTTCTTTCCATATGCTTACGCTAAAGCAACAGGATTTTATTCTTAATCAATTAAAGAAATTAATATTACAAGCACAGCCTATTTCGAAAAGAAATTTAGAAAAATTAAGAGACATCTTCCTAAATAGGCCATCTACCACTTATAAAGTTGGTTTTTTTAGTCCTTTTTCCTACGGGAAATCGTCTTTAATTAATGGGCTTATTGGCTGGCCATTACTAAAGGCTGATATTCGTGCGGAAACGGCCGTTGTTACTCATATTACTTATGCGGATAAATATTCTTTATTTTGGGTTAATGATGAAGAAATTATTTGTTCTCGTTTTGATACTATTGAACAATTTAAAAGAGAAGTGGAAAGGATCACGAGTGTTCATACTGCTGAAAAATCTTTGCAGCATTTGTACTTAACTTTACCGTACGAAACGAGATACCCTTTGATTGAATGGGTAGATACACCTGGACTGTTTGCAAAATATGAGTATCACCATCAAATAGCAGAGAATACCATTGAAGATTTAAATTTAGTTGTTTACGTATTCGACCCTACAAAAATTGGGGAAAAACCGTTTTTAAATAAAATAAAAGAGTATACGGAAACTGTTGGAGAGGAAAAGACACTTTTTGCAATAGGTAAAAGAGATTCTGTGATTGATTCTCTAGATTTAATTGAAAACGATCTTAGACAACACATACCCAAAAACCTTCAAGGACAAGATATTGTGAGCGTGTCTGGTTATTTCGCATTAAAAGCTAGACAATATGAGACGGGCCAGCATGAGTTAGTGGAACTTCAAAAAGATTATTTAATTTATGCACTATATCCGGAGGATTCTTATTCAGGGAAACGTTTAGAATTGCATCATATTGATCGAGTGCTAGAAATGAGTAATATTGGTGCTCTAGAGAGAGTCATTTATAAAAAAGCAAGACAATGGTATAGAGGGTGGGAACTTAATGAAAGTAGTACTATTTTATGACAATAAAATGTATGTAGAGAAATGGAAGAGCATAATGGGTGAACTGGTGGATCGGGATTTGATTGTTGTCGACTATGTTTCCATATTCGAGCCTTATAATATTGAAGATTCATTTTACTCAATCTTCGTATTAACACCGCAACAAGCTACATCTAAGCCATTACTCAAAAATGTTAAGGCATTACTGGAAGCTGGAGCTCATGAAAGAAGCATATTGTTTGTGATCAATGATAAAGATCAGGTTAACCTTGAAGAAAGAGCAGCCATTACGGCAGAAGTTAGTAAGACCCTTGCAACATATATGGGGAACCCGGAGATCATTTGGTGCTCCAGTAATGGGTATTATTTATATCAAACCTTTAAAAACAATCATGAAGATGAAGCATTGAAGAGGGAGTTAAGATATACATATTGGAACGATGAAGGAGAACCTTTTACTTCACAAGATATGATAAACAATCAGCAGATGTCTCTTGTATTGGAGGACTCAGGAATACCATCGTTAATATCTTTTATTCAAGAGCAAATGCTTCTATTCCCACAGAGAGCAAACAGAAGGGATACCAGCAAGCAGCATGTGATGTTATTAGGGCATAACCGATTAATAAGAGAGGCACTTGTAGAACAAAACGATGTGGTGGTTCATGAAGTCGGTGAGCTTAGTCAGCTTGAACAGGAAGTAATGTCAAACGACTGTATTATGTTTGTCGTTTCTCATGAACAAGTGGAGCAGCTCGACTTAGAAAGGCTAAGCGACTTTTCTCATGTCATGATCTTAATCGACGGGGGCAATCAACGAAATATATGGGAAATCAACAATGAAAAGCTGTCAATACAAACTGAAAAATATCCGAACATTTCATTTATAGCTGTGAACTCCTTTTATATAGAGTGTTTAAAGGCTGGAAAAACGAGAGAAGAGCTAATTGACGATCCGTTTATTGTGATTCGTGGTCAACATGGACTCCCAGTTTTCAAAGACGAAGTAGACAATTGGAATAAAGCATTACTCCACGAAAGCGGGATAAACGAAGTGATGAAAGTGATTTCCTAAACTTGCTTAACAATCAAAATCACTAAATTGAAATCGGAGGCGTAAAGGTTGCTAAAAGAATTTGCATTAAAGAAAGAATTTACATTACAACAAGCTGAGAAAGTAATCAAAGACAGAAATATTATAGAAGAAGTTCTAAAAGAATCTGGTTTAACGGAAAAAGTTAACAGGTTAGAAAAAGGATTATTTAGAATTGCGCTTGTTGCTCCATTTTCAGCAGGAAAATCAACCTTTATTAACGGACTAATTGGGAAAGAATTACTCTCTGTTAACATCCTAGCTGAAACTGCTGCCATCACTGTTATCAAATATAGTGAACAAAAACGAATTGAAATTTACTACCGGGATGGAACGAAAGATATGTATCCAGCAGATGGGACAGAGCCAACAGATGATGATCTAAAGGAGTTTCTTAAAGCGAAAACAGCTGTACAGCGTAAAGAAGGGGAAGCTATAGAAGTATTTGAAGAGGAAATTGACAGGGTTGAAGTATATTGGGACTTGCTGATATGTCAAGACGGGGTAGAGTTAATTGATACACCCGGCTTGTTCTCTGCTTACGATCAACATAGTCAAATGACGAATAATATTCTTCCAACAATCAACGCAGTGTTATTTGTCGTTGAGCCTCATCAAGTTGGGCAAAAGCATTTTATGGAAGTCATTCAAGATCGGGTCGAAGAGGCAAAAAATAGCCGTTTAGAAGAAGAAGGACGTCATATCTTTTTTATTATCAATAAAATTGATAAATATCCAAATGAAGAAGTGGCAAAGGCTGAAGAAGAACTAAAGCATATTTTAAAGCCCATTTTATCAGCACCGAATATTCATAAAGTGTCATCTTATTTTGCCGTTAAAGCCAGAATGTTTCAGAATGAAGAAATTGGTATAGATAACATTCAAAAAGATACACAAATCCGCTTTACAGATGAAGAAGGCTTCCCAGTAGCAGGTCGTGGAATTCAAGAAGAGCATATTCTTGAAATTTTAAGGATTAGTCAGTTCCATTCACTGGAGAATTCCCTATCAGAATATTTATCCGAAAAAAATGATTTTCTTATCTCTGACGTATTAAATACGATTCAAGTTCTTTTTGATCGAGAAATCGAATCACTAAAGCAAAATATTGAGATTCAAAGAAATGCTGGCGAGGAAAAACGTGAGTATTATCAGCAGCGATTAATAGAGCTAAGGGATTCCTTTGGTAGGATGCTTCATAACGTACAAGATGATATTCAAGAAACGATTAGCCTCGATTTATTCGGAAGTTCTTCCTCATTAGGTAGTTTAAAAGAAGTGTCTGAAAAAATCGAGGAGCAAGAAGCAGAAAATTATGCAATGGACCTTGAACAGTATGCAGGGAAGTATTGGAGTACAAAATCAGCATTTCTAGATGAAGACAATGCAGTGGAATTGATGAATGAAGTGGCGGACAAAGTAAACTCAAAAATTAATATTTTTCGTCGTTTGTTAACGAGAAATGCCTTTGATCAAATTGAACAACGGGTGAAAAAAACCGTAAACAAAGTCGTGAATATATTCGAGCAGTTCGAAGTAGAAGTAAATCAATCCTTCGAAGAAAAATTAGACTTATCCAAAAAATATCATACGTCTTTTTTAGATGTAGATGCATTACTTAAAAAGCTACGTCATGATCTTGAAAATAAATTCTCAGAAACGCTAATTAAAATATCAAAGAGACTTGAAAACGAGATTGAAAGTGCGAGAAGGAAGCGCACATCTTACCGCGATAAACCAGGAATTATTAATTGGTTTAAATCATGGTTTGGAAAACAAGACACTGAAAGAGTATTTGATGAATCGGGATTTCGGAAAGATGTTTCGAAGAAAATTCAAAGAATAGTTCAGGATGGTGCTGATACTTTAAGAGAAGAAGCGCGTGAAATTGCACAATATATTTCAGATGAAAGTATTCGAGAAATTATTAATAACTTCCAGCATACAATCAATGAGCGAATTTCCTCTTATAATAGCTGGCGTAAAAGAATGCTACAAGGAATTGAGAAAGATTTGGCTGAAATTGAACAATCGAAGGAAGATATTATTGGTCAGCACGAGGCGCGTATTCAGGATTTAAAAGAGAAGAAAGAAGCGCTGAGACAAGAAGAAGTGAACTTTATGGTCGATACAATCGAATTAGCTGAAAAAGAGGTGGCGGCTAGTGTCAATTAACTTTTCTAAGTTTAATAACAATGTCTCAAGTTGGGTAAAGCGTGAATATGGCAAATACGAGAAGGATTTACAAGAAAAAAAATTTGCTGAATATGATGGATTAATAAAAAAAGAATTATTAACAGTTAATAATTATGCTCAAAGTGTTATCGATGAAATTCAATTCGAAGTACGAAGTGATTTAAAAAATAAGTTCGATTATACAGAAGCGCGTGAGCTGTATGAAGAATATCAAGGAATGACAAAGCCGTATAAATTTTCTGCAATGGAATATAAGGCTGCAAATCCTAAAAAGGAATCAGTATTTGAACGCGTCGAACAGCGTGAAGGGACAAGCTCTAAAGGACCTAGAAAATCAACGCAAGAAAAAAATGAACAAAATGTAATCGTTGGCGCTAGTGTTGGTGGTCTTTTAGGTGCTAGCTTTGGCTTTAAAGCGGCAAGTCCTGTAATGTTGAAAATTATAACTATATCAACAGGGTTATTGTTTGGTGCAATAATAGGCGGTTATATTACAAGGCAACTTCAAACAAAAACAATGAAAAAATCCCCTGCAACTCAAACGTATCAAGAGACAGCATCAACTGTGCAATCTGAAGAAACAATCCCATCTTTTGATGCGGTATTACGTCAAAGAAGGCAACAAGTAGAACATAAATTACATGAAATTGTTGATCAGATGGCTCGAAATTACGACAAACTGTTAGCATCAGAAAATAAATAGGGAGGGCAACGGTTGATTTCAACAAGTGAAAAACAAAAAATACAAAATCAGTTAAAAAACCTCGTATCTCCGCCGACTCCACAAATTCACTCGGGGCGGACGAAGAATCAACGTCCTCCCTTTCATTGGGTAAAGATTAATGAATTAAAAGTAGATCATCTGGAATTGGATGAAATTGCAAAAGAGATTAACAATCGCAGTAAGCAATTTACTCATTCTTTGGTAGCAATTCAAGAGCATGTTTTTTTAAAATTATCGATGACAAAACGTTCCACAGTTAGTATTGAAGTCGGAATTGGCGGTCCGAAGCGTACAGGAAGTGAATCAATTGGATTAATTGAGGGAGCTTTTCCTGGCACAGATTTAAATGTTTCTTTAAAGAGAGATTTCAATATGTCATTCACACATAGTGCAGCTGCTGTAGGGATTCCTGCTGTTTTAGATAACGATGAGCAGTCTTCTTGGATGACGCATTTATTTCATGCTTTACAAGGAGCGGAATTCTCCCTCATGTTATGTGCAGCGCCACTGGAGCAAGAAGGCATCCTGGCTGGCAAAAAAAGATTATCTCAAGAACGAGATCAATTTTTCCAAAATAAGAAATTCTCGATTTCAAATGGAACATCGAAGATGGACCAAGAAGGAGAAAATAAAAATGACAATAGTGGTTTCAATATCATAATTAAAAGCTCTGGAGATTCAGTGGGGTACAACCGTTCTAGATCTGAAACGGTGACAAAAGATGAATCTTATGAATTTGAATCTAGCGATGCGGCGTGCTACATTGATTTGCTTGATCAACAATTAGATCGTTATGATGCCGGTCAGTCGATTGGGATGTGGCAAACCGCTGTCTATTTTGCAACGCACGATGAGGGAAGTTTACATAAAGTAGCTGCATCGATTTCTGCTGTTTTGCATAATGAGGAAGGAATTCATCCGTTTACGTTTTTACGGGATGAGAAAGTGTTAGAATTGTTAAACCGCTGTGAGCTCCCAGGTGACGATTCAATGCAAGACCTCCTTCGAGGAGAATTAAGTAAAGCGACTTCTGTCATCACAACCGATGAGCTAACTAGCTGGTTTATGCTTCCAGCCGTTGAGCTGCCAGGGTATAAAATTTCACCAGTTTATGACTCTTTTGTGAATGTTTATGAAACTGATGCAGATATTCCTTTAGGGAGTACACTGCATCGAGGTAAAGAGATTAACCAGATTTTTAGCGTTACACCTGAACAATTGAATAAACATGCATTAATTACAGGAATTACAGGGAGTGGTAAAACGAATACGGTGTACTCTCTACTCGATTCATTTTATTTGCCGTTTTTAATTATTGAACCGACGAAACAAGAATATCGACACCTTTCAAACAAATTCGCTTCGCTACAAGTGTATACACTAGGTAATGAGCAAATATCACCGGTTCGGTTAAATCCATTTTATTTTCCAGAAGGGGTCTCACTGTTAACCCATATCGATTCTTTAAAAGCAGTATTCACGTCATCTTTTTCTATGTATGCTTCGATGCCGAATATTTTAGAGCAATGCTTGTACAATATTTATATGAAAAAAGGCTGGAGCTTACACCATTCCACAAATATTTATGCAAAAACGCATAAAGAGGCGAAAGAGTTCTTCCCGACGATTAAGGACTTATGTGAAGAAGTGGATGAATATTTAAGTAAATCAGGCTACGCTGAAGAACAGAAATCCAATATTCGTGCTGCTCTATTAACCCGATTAAAAAGCTTAATGGTTGGAAGCAAAGGATTAATGCTGAATACGACAGAGTGTATTGATTTTGCAGAGCTACTCTCAACACCAACTGTCTTAGAGCTTGAAGAAGTGGCCGATGACGATGATAAAGCGCTAATTATGGGTGTGTTATTTATCCGACTAGCACAGCAGCTAAAAATCTCTTGCACAGATGGTCAAATTGATAATGAACTCAAGCATATAACAATCGTCGAGGAAGCCCATAGGATTTTCAGTAACCAAGAAGGAAAGTCAGAAAGCCATGAAACTGCGAATATAAAAGGGAAGGCGGTTGAGCATTTTTCCAACGTGTTAAGTGAAATTCGTTCTATGGGTGAAGGGATGATCATCATTGATCAAGTCCCCAAAAAGCTAGCGCCTGACGCCATTAAAAATACAAACTTAAAAATTGTCCATCGTATCGTCAGTATTGATGATGCTGAACATATGGCACAAGCTCTTGCCATGAAGCCTGATCAAACTGAATTTTTCACGAAGTTAAAAAAGGGCGAAGCATTCGTCTTTCAAGAAGGAATGGACAAGCCAGCGCATGTGAAAATGTTCCCTGTCAAGAGCACGCAGGCCTTTGTGCATGAAGATGATATTTTAAGAGCTGCAAAGGAATATAACGCTTTTGTCACAAGCAGTCCCGGTATTCATCCTTTTGCTGAGTTGATGATGGAACAGGATCAATACACATTGCAAAAGGTCGTAGGCGTAGGCAAGAAATTGTACCACAGTCTACTATTTGGGCGACTTCATCTGATTGATTCATATATTAAAAATACTGAAAAGCAACTACTCTCTATTGCCTATCAAAATGGCTTTGATGTTAATGAGGAAAATAGAACACACTTCCTTCAGTCATTAATGCAATTGATGATTGATCGGTTAATGGAAACGGACCTTTTCTTTGCGAAAATCCACCGTATTCGGACGGTGGTGAATTATTTCTTGCAATTATTAACAAAGAAACCTACTTACTCATGGTCAGAAAAAGAAGTGCAATTATTAGAACTAAGACGTAAAGAGATGATTTATCCATTACTAGAAGAAGCAACACGTAGGCAATTGTTTGAGGAAAGAACAGCTCAGTGTTTATGGAATCAACCATCACCGCTCAATGGACAAGCGTACAGAATTGCTAGTCATATGATGGAAGATGGGATTTTTGAAAAAGGACAAGTAACCAGTGGACAACCCGCGATAGACCATTTATTTCAAACAGTCAAACGAGAGTTGCAAAATTATATGATTCATCCCTTGATGAGTTCACCATCTGATGCCACTTTGCTTGCAAAGGTGTTAGAAGTGCTCACTCAAGGGGCTAATAAAGTGAATGAAATTCAATTTGCATTTAATTCGTTAATTGAAAAGGAGATAAGTTGATGGACGGAGGCGTAACAGCTGCAGTATTTGAAAAGGTAACAGAAACTCATATTGAACAACAACAGTCGATCGAGGGCATGGTTAAAAGCGTTGAATCCTCTATTGAATCCGAACAAGCACAAGGTATGTATGAAGCTTTAGAATGGGAAGTAGATGAGCGCTTAGTGCCAATAAAAAATGATCTAGGTGAAACGGTCATTGAGGTTCCACCAGCAGAAAAAGAACTATATGATGAAATTGGTGTTGATTATGAAAAAATTAACGATATGGAAGTTTTCATTCGAGATGATATCGACCCTAATCAAACTGATGCTTTAGGGAGAACGAATCTTGAACGAATGGAACAAGGGTTAGCTCCATTAGATGAAACAGGTCAATCCATCGAACTCCATCACATTCGCCAAAATTCAGAGGGCCCTCTTGTAGAACTGAAAAGCGTAGAGCATGAAGGGAATTTTGAATTACTTCATCCGAACTTAGAAAATCCCCCAATTGATCGCGGCGAATTTGCCAAAATTCGAGCAGAACATTGGAAAGCACGGGCAGAAATGATTAAAGTAGGAGGGATGTAAAATGGCATTTCTAAGTATAAAAAAACTTATTGAAGAAAAGCGTGATCAATCCTATTTTTTCGGCCCCGTTGAAGAGAAAATCATTAAAAAAGTTGAAGAAAAGCTTGAGTTAACGTTTCCAGAAGATTATCGAGAGTTCCTCAAAGAATATGGCTGTGGAAATATTGGGCCGATTGAAATCTTTGGATTAGGGCCTAATATTGAAAGTGTACCGAATGTCGAGTGGATGATAAGGCATTTACGAAAAACAAGAAGCCTCCCTAATTATTTGATTCCTATCGAAAATTTAGGAGACGGTTTTTATGCTGCATTAACATCGGTAAATTCAAGTGACCAAGGAGTTATGGCAGGCGTTGTCTTACAATGGAATTCCCGGATGAACGATCCAAGACGGATTGCGAGTAGTTTTGCAGACTACTTGCAAGAGCGTGTGTCGATTATGTAATTGTATAAGAACCAGGACTGTATTATATATGGTGCAGCTACGATTCTAATTTGAGAACGTAATTCGTTTTGTGTAAGTGGTTATAACTACCAATAATGAGCTGACTATTTATGCAAAACGTGAAGGACAAGACCATCAAGGAACTGGCACAGGAATGTCACACTGTTGATGACGTACATGAAATGCTAAAAGACCTGTTTAAGAACACCTTACAAAAGATATTTCAAGCTGAAATAGAAGACCACCTTGGTTATCAAAAACACAGTATGGAAGGCAACAATTCCGGTAACAGCCGTAACGGATATAGCTCAAAAACTATCAATCTAGGCTTGGTAAAACTGAACTCAAAATACCCAGAGATCGTAATGCAGAGTTTGAGCCCCAGATTATCAAGAAATACGAAACAACTTCAAACCAGCTAGAAGACCAGATCATAGCTATGTATGCTAAAGGCATGTCCACTCGCGACATCGAGGACCACATGCGGACCATCTGAAGAAGCCGAGTTTGCCTTTGAAATATTCAAGGAAAAGTGGGGTAAAAAGCACCCAATAATCATCTAGTCATGGGAGACAAATTGGGTTGAATTAACCACATATTTTAAGTGTCCCTATGCCATGCGTAAGATAATATACACGACCAACATCATAGAAGGTTGGCACTGGCAGTTACGGAAAGTCACCAAGACTAAGACCACATACCCAACTTATGATGCCCTCCGGAGGCGACCGTTGAAGTAGCTAAAAAGTGGACTATACCAATAAGAGATTGGAAAGAATGTGCTTCACAGATTAAAATTTTGCGTTTACTATCTTTGTTAGTCAAATTATTTCTTTAAAAAATTATTAATAAGGAATCCCGTAGAAACTAGCATGGAGCTTTGTGGATTGTCTGTAGAATCTTGTTCTTTCGTAGTTTCTACAACATTTCCCGTTTGCTTTACTTTGTCAATTAATGGATCATGCTCTAGATTTATTTTGAATATTATCTGGTTAAATACATCCTCTAAAGTTATTACCACTAACATGTCTAATGGTATACCATTTATTGATTGGGTGAATGTTTTTTTGAAATAATCCATTTCATCAAAATCAATATATATTTTATTATTACTAAAGTGAACCCCTTTTTTGTCCTTTAGACAATGTTTTGCGAAACTTTGCCTGAATAAGCCGGTAATGAACATTTTAGAAATACCAATGCACATTTTATTTAGAAGATTTCCTCTCCCTTTTATTTCTTCATGTACATCTAAAACTACTTTATGGGAGGTATGGTCAAAGTTAAAATCTTCAATTTTAACTAAATATTTAGCAAAATAAGGGACACCTTTGGCTAAACCTTTAACTTTAATTAATATACATTCATTCACAAAACTAATATCAAGGGTATCAACATCCTTTTCCTTGAGTTCTTCTAGTAGAATGGGTTTCCAGGTTTTGTTAATGGTTTCCTCATTTATAATGACACGTCCACTTTTTAGATTATTCCACTCAGCACTCTTGAAAATTTCTATAATTTGTTCCCTATGTTTTTTTATAAAGCTAGCTCCACCTACAATTTTCTCTCTATTTTCATATATAGTTTTTGCCTTATTTAATCTATTAATATATTTGTTCACTAAAAAAGCAACCTCCTTTGAAACAGTTAACCATAATTATCCTAAAGTAATAAATCAAACAATTCGTAGCTACCAGGGAAATTCTTCATTTGCATTAGTTATCCTTTGACTAAAAATAGCTAAAATTGTCGAAAGGTGTTATGTGGAAGGATATTTTAAAAATAGAACCTTAAAGTGTATGTTTGTTAAGAATCAGCCACCAAATAGGATATGAATCTGCTCGTGGAAATTTCGGAAGGTCCAGTCGCCCTTTCAAAATTTCCTAAAAGGGGTCCCAACCGTGCACGTGTTGTTAAAGGAAGTAAGCGTCAATCAGTGCCCACCTAGCTTTACCCCTTGTTTTGTAGGATAATCTTCCTCAGAAAGTTAACTGAAGGAGGATTTCCATATGACGAAAGCCGAAAGCAAGAAGTATGGGAGACTCGGATGGCCGAATACCATGCCAGCGGATAGAGCGCTAAAGAATGGGTATTAAGCCCTTCCTTTCCTTCCCAAATAGGATCAGTCCCCCGATACGTTACGAGCAGTTTGGGTTTTAATTCCCGGGTCCGGACCGGATTTGCAAAGTTAAGTTAAAATGATATCTTATTGGCACCCACGCCAGTTTCTATCGGTGTAACCGGTAAAATAAACTTAACAACTTTAGGCAAACAAGAATCAACATTATTTACCACAAAGCACCAATTCCGGTATGATTGAGCTGGAAAATCAATCATACAGTGTCCGGATTATTCCGAAATAGGTGTCCGGATGTCACCGAAATATGCACATGATGGTGTCCTGGTTGGGTAAACCTTCTGCGGTTGTAGAAGGACCATAACATAATGATGGGGAAGTATAGGAATGTGTTTCTTGAAAGGCTTGATTTCAGGGGCTAACATATTGTTATTCAGTAATGCAAAGTGCTGTGTTTAAGCAATTAATTAGTTGTCTATATGTTATGTGAGCTTCGGGAAGGCTTACCATAAAATGAAAACTCAGTATGACTATAACCTCAGCCGTATATATGAAATGGTAATTAACTCCGACCCGTGCTATGCTTTTTTGTTGGAGGGTAATTCCCTCATCCAG
>VENG01000004.1 GCA_009711705.1 Bacillota bacterium | reverse complement strand
GTTGAGGCTTTAGCACCATAATCACCCATTTATGTATTATTTTATCTCTATTATATCATAAAAAGAGACGCAATCCACAGACATCTGTGGAATTGCGCCTATATATTTGGGGTTTTTCAGTGGCCTCGCCGAAGCGGTGGTTTTTTATCGCAATCCATATTCCACTTTACCCAATTAACGCAATGATGTTCAAACCCCCTTTAACAACCCGAACATGTGGTAAGTTCTATTTTAAATGTCGCTTCCGTCTTGTACGGTAACTGCACCATCACTCGAAATTACAACCTCATAGCTATCCCATGCATCAGTTGTCCCGTCCGGAACAGCTGGCCATTCATCAATATAGTCTTCCCAATTTTGTTCCGCAGTACCATCCCAATTTTCACCAGTAATACCACCCATAACAGCTGCTTGTCCCGCGCCTTTTAGTATTCTGATATTTGCTTCATGAGCACTGTTTGCAGCATTCTCACTTACATTATTATACACCGGCACCGCAATCCCCGCTAAAATCCCAATGATTACCACAACCACCATCAACTCAACCAGCGTAAAACCATCCTTTTTCTTCAATACCCGGCACATTTTGCCGAACATAAATCCGCCTCCTTTGCCAATTTTCTTTGCTTCTATATCTGTTATACCAATTAATCACTAATTTAGTCACATAATAGCAAAAAATTTATTCACTCCCCCAGCCCATTTCCTCTACCATATCTCTGAGTAGTAAAATGTTATCCGTAGTTTCTTCTGCCCATAGTACGTATTCAGGGCTGTCGCTGTCGCCGGAGAGGTTTCGGGAGGTGTGTAAGTGGGATACGGGTACTCCGGTCAGTTCACTTAGTAAAAGCTTTCTGGAATGTATACTTTGATGCACATTGGCGCTACTGCTACTACTGCTTTCTTCTTCCTCGTCATTACTCCCGGCGCCTGAGCCCATGGAAAGTATGGGCACTTTTATAATCTCCTGCTCTTGATCAATGTCTACCACCGCACTTCTTACCCGCGTTTCCAAACCCGGGGGGCAGATAACGAGTAATTCTTTACTGAATTTGGAGCTGTCTGAGGTGAGGGGAGTGATTTCCCCGCCAAAGTTAAATTTCTTTAGTTTCTCTGCGGCGGTGGCCGCAAACACATTTTTCAACTTAAAAGTAACCACTTTCTCCTCCCTGGCGCTGAGGCTGTCGAAGTTCTGGGCTAATTGTTGGATCTCTTCCCAGCTATTAAAGAATTCCCGGTCAAAAACCAGCAGCTTGTTATCCAGAGCCACGTATTTTTCCAGTTCTATCCCAGCTTTGGCCAGCAATTCCACAGCTCTCTCCGGTGAGATTAAATAAAGTTGTAATGTTTTGAAGTCCACGGAAAGGCTGTTTTCCTCGGTGTCCACGTTATTGATCAGTTCACTGACCTTTTCCAGGGCCGGGACTGTACCCTGTACGAAAACCACTTGCGGGTTTCCTTCTACAATAATGTTTTTTTGCGGAATGGCCAGTTCATCTATTAAATCCTTAATTTTTTCCGCAGGGACATAGTATGTCTCGAAACGGGCCAGTATCATCTGGTTGTAGTAGTTAGCGTCCAGTGCTCCCGGATCGCCCACAACAATGGTATTACCCTGTTCAACGTAAGAAAGTCCCTGTTTTTGGATCAACAGCTCCATAGCTTCGCGGGCGGTGAGGTTTTGGGCCTGGAAGCTTATCTCTCCCGGTTCATCCCCCAGTAGAATGATATTTCTCCCCATCTGCACCGCCAGGGCGGAGAGGGCATCGCGCAGGTCCACCTGCCTGAAGTCTAAGGATACGGCGCCCCCGCCGGAGGCAGCGGCATGGGCGGTGTTGGACCACACCCGTGACGTAAAGTTCAGTTCCTTCTCTAAAAGCGCGCCTCCGGCTTCGGCATCATCCGTAACATTAAAATTAAAGAACAAGGCTATAAGTATGGCGACGGCACAGGTTATATGTATTAGCTTAGGATTTTTCATCGGCGGCCGCCTCGCTTTCATTGCCGGGGGTTTCTTGCGTCTCCTTGATATCTGTGGTTTTTACTCTACCGTTAAAACCTAAGGTCATTTCTTGTTCCTCGGACCTGAGCAGTACACTGGACTTGCCTATTTCAATTACTGTCCAGGTACCGGAAATCTGGGAACCGGCTTGCACCACGTAGGCATTGTTCCCAGCCTCAATGACGGCCTGGTTTGCCCCGTTCCCACCGGTAATTACTCCTTTTAAGACCATGAAGGAAAAGGGATCTCGCATGGCGGCAATGTCATCTGCCTCCCTGGTGGTTTGGGGTAGGAAGAATCCCTGGTCATTGGAGTCACCCTGTGTTCCCGCACTTGCGTTTGAAGGATTATTTCCCTCCCCGGTCTGGGCAGGGGCAGCGTTCAATTTTAAAAACAATAACCCGGCAATCAGCAGAACGAGTACTATCCCGCCCAGAATAAGATAAATCTTATTTCTTTGGAAAGCCTTGTTTATTTGTTGACGGTCCATATTAAAATTGAGCTGAGCCATTAAACATGACCTCCTAGTTCTGGATAGAGCGGTTGTTCTTTTATCTGATGCCGGTATTATAAATTACTCTGAATAAAATGTACTGCCCCCAATTTGCGTATTGACGGCAGTAGAATCACCGGATACACTGACACCACATTGCTTGACCTGAATAATACGGGGACCTTCCTGCAAACGCGCCAGGAACTGCACCAATGAGTTGAAGCTACCCTTGAATTCTGCGGTGAAGGACATTTCTATGTACCCGTCATTATTTTGCCTGGATTCAAAACTAATGTAAGTAAACTCCAGGCCTGATTTTGCCGCCTCTGTTTGCAGGCGGTGGATAATCTGCTCTTCCTGCGGGCTTTTCGGTACCATTTGTATGTAGCGAACCAATCGCTGTTGTAGTCTTGCTCCTTGTTCTTTGATAGTAAGCAACTGGTTAAGCTGCATGCGGGTGTTGGCCAGGGCTGTTTGTTCGTTAGTCACTTCCTGGCGGACTGCCTTCAGAGTCGTTGCCCGGAGATGTATTGAGTAGATTAACAGTGCCGTCAATAGCATTATTAATATCATCCATGCTAATCTTACCCGTTGATTCTTGCCCTCCGCCATTGCCCGTCTCCTTTCCCTGCAAGCTGTCCTGTCCGGGATCACCCATGCTGCCGGTAATTTCAAATTGAAGTGTCGGCTGCCCGCCTAAGTCGGTATTGGTTACATACCGGCACTGCACACCTGACAATACGGGCACTTTTTTCAGTTCTTGCAACCACTGTCCTAAAGCGGTGCTGTCACTGGAAACACCTGTCATTGTCACGCTCAAAGCACCGGAAACCGCTGCGTCATTGCTTTTTTGTCCTGCACCAACCGATATGTTAGTTAGTCTTATACCGGGAGGCATAGACCTAACCAGGCGGTCAAAGAAATATACCCAATCCTGAGATTGTTTCGATATTTTTTGCACCAGCCTCTCAGCCTGCTGTACCTGGTTCTGAAACTGTTTGTATTGTTCAAAACCTTGCATATTACTCTCCAGGGACAAGCGTTCCTGACGCAGGCGCTGCACCTGATCCTTTGCTTGGAGGGTGGTCAAAAAGAGAGCTCCATGAACAAAAAGAATGATCGCCAGCATGCCGCATCCAATGAAAACAAGCCAGCGCTGTTTAAGTTTTTGTGCTCGCCGGTCTAAAATCTCGGGCGGCAGGAGGTTTATCCTTACTTCCATTATTTCCCCTCCAGTCCCCGGAGGGCCAGGCCGTGACAGACTGCAAAATCAGGGCCCTTTCCCGCATTGATAGCCTCAACCGGAACTTCCAGCTCACTCTGTAGCAGTTCGGGTAAACCGTCAACCAAAGCCCCGCGCCCGCTTAACAAAATTAAATCCACATTAGCTCCTCTTTGTTGGGACAAGTAGTAATTTATGGACGAGCGTATGGCACCGGTAAAGGAATTACCCCAATCACCGGAAAACATTTCACTGCTGGTGGTAAGTTGATCATCCACTGCTGCAGACGCCTCTTGCATTGCTTCCTTTACATCTGCCAGGGGTTGTCCGGATTGTACAAGAGATGAAAAAGAATATGGAATTACCCGGGAGAACCGGGGTATTCCCTGGTGTGCTAAAAGTAAAGTAGTAAAACCTTGATTGATGTCAACTAAAACCACGGTACCGGAACGGCCGCCTTCTGGCACCACGGTAAGCAATGCCAAAGGGGAATAGTCCACAATTTTTGGCTCCAGGCCGGCTACGGCCAGGGCGGCAAGGTTATGTTCCAGTGCATCTCTCCGGGCCGCCACCAGTAAAACTTCCAGCTCCGGCCCTCGTTCCTGGTTAATTTCACCCAGCAGGCTGTAATCGAGAACCATTTCGGAAAGGGAGATGGGGAAAAAATCACCGGCTTGAAATCTTATCACCTGTCCTAACTTTTTCTCCACAGCTTTGGGGAAATTTGCTTTACGCATAATTACACCCGGATTGCATACTCCCAAAACCACATCTTTAGCGGAAAAACTCTCCTTTCCCCACAGCTGCTTCAGCGCTTCCCCCACCGCATCCACATCCATGACCACTCCTTCATCCACCGCGTCAACCGGTATTTCAACTTGCCCGGCGGCGGAAATAGTTGCGGAATGGACAGAGCCCTTTAACTCCAGGGCGCGCACTATTCCGGTATCAATCTCTATGCCTACCGCGCTGTTTGACTTAAAGAACATTGTGTAAAACCTCTATTCCGGGTGCATTTGGTTTCTATTTTAGTTCTAACTATGAAATCATCTTGCCCAGTTTTTCCAGGCTTTTATGTAATATACGGGAAACTTTCCGCTGCTTGATACCCAGGCTGGAGGCCACTTCGGTTTGCGTCATATCCCGGTAGAATATCAAATTAATCACCTTTTGCTGTACATCTGATAGTTTTGCCAGGCTCTGTTCCAAAACTATGCGGTCTTCAATGGGAAGACGGAAGGTTTCATAGTAACAACTACGGATCTTGGAAGCGTCCACTTCCTCCAAGGAAACCAGACCGGCGCGCATGGCTTGTCCAATGCCTTCTGCCCTCACATTTATAGCTTCCGCTATTTCTTCCAGGGAAGGAGGTTCCTCTTCCTCTTGTAAATATGTGTCAATAAATATATTTACTTTTTTTTGTATCTCCGCTGCCCAAAGAGGGCAACGAAAGGAGGACTCTTTGCGAACGTAATGACGAATCTCTCCTATTATACAATGGCCGGCATAGGTGGCAAAGGCCACACCCCTTTGTGGGTCAAAGCGGTTGGCAGCCTTGATAAGTCCTTCATATCCGGCCTGAACTAAATCTTCCCCGGGAGAATCGTGGCCATAAAGATGGGCAAAGTAGTGCACCAGACGGGTTCCTGCCTCTACTATCTCAGCCAGGTGCTTTTGGCACCTGTGCTCAATATAGGTAGCAGCAGCTTGTTCCAATATATTTTTGTTCACCTTTGTCCGCCGCGGAATTGACAATTTACATACCCCCCACGGAAGTAATAGAGGTGAAAATGGGCAGGTAAATGGAAATCACAATGCATCCAATGGCTATCCCGGTAAATATAATTAATAAAGGCTCCATGATGGAAGTCAAAGATTTAGACATGGTTGCCACTTCGTCTTCAAAAAAGTCCGCCACCCGGTCCAACATGGACGGCAATTGACCTGTCTCTTCCCCCACGGCCACCATGTTGATCATCATGGGTGGGAAAAAGCCGCTCCTTTGCAGGGGTACAGATATACTTTGGCCCTCCTGCACCTCAATGCCTGTTAGCTTAATGGTTTCCGCCACCTGCAAACTGCCGGCGGATGAGCCGGAAACTTCCAGGGCCTGCAGGACGGGAATTCCTCCCCCCAGCAGCGTGGCAAAGGTTCGGGAAAAGCGGGCCAATGTATCTTTACGGAAGAGGTCTCCCACCAGCGGCAGGCGAAACTTTACCCGGTCCCATAACTGGGCACCGGCCCCGCCGGCCATAAATAACCGTAGACCCAGTATAATTAAAAGAGGGAATAATATGTAAAGGTACCAGTATTCCCGCATAGTGTCACTGACTGCCATTACTATTACGGTGGGTAGCGGCAGTTCAACTCCCGGCGGAAAAAAACTCTTGAAAATAGGTACCACAAAAAGCAGCATGGCAACAATGATAAAACCGGCAAAAACCAGGATCACCGAAGGGTATAGTGTAGCGGCGCGCATACTGTCACGAAGCCTTTTTTCACGTTCCAGCTGGTCGGCCAGCCGCTCCAGCATTTCATCAAGGGCACCCCCTACCTCACCGGCCTTAATCATATCCACAAAAATCTTGGAAAAGACATCAGGGTATGCACCCAGCATTTCTGAAAAGGCCATACCACTTTCCACGTTCTTGGCAACATCATGCAAAATTTCACCCAGGGCCGGGCTCCTTTGCTGCTTGCTCAGGGCATAAAGACTACGGGTTAAGGGGATGCCGGCTACCAGCATAGCAGCCATCTGGCGGGCAAACACCGCCAGGTCGGCCAGCTTTACTTTTGCCTTTCTTTGCAGAGCCTTCTGTAAAAAGGACTGTTTGAGCTCGTAGATATCGACTATGGTGTAGCCCATATTACGCAGCCTGCCGGCAACTGCCGCCTGGTTCTCTGCTTCCATTTTCCCGTCTATAATTGAACCTGATTGTTCTAGCACTTCAAAGGCATAAAGAGGCACAGCAACCCCTCCCCCTTTCATATTAAAAGGGACTGTGTTGTCTCACCACACGGGCCAATTCTGCCTGGTCAACGCAGCGTTCCAGAGCAACTTCCCGGGAGATAGCTCCACTGAGAACCAAGCTGGCCAGGGAATGGTCCATGGTGTGCATACCCACATTGCGACCGGTTTGCAAAATAGTACTAAGCTGGTGGGTCTTTCCTTCCCGGATCAGGTTTTTGACAGCGGGCGTGGTAAGAAGTACTTCTGAAGCCACAGCCCGTCCTTTTCCGTCCAGGCGCGGTACGAGCTGCTGGGCAATTATGCCCTGCAGCGAGTCAGCCAGCTGCTGCCTTATTTGGTCTCGCGCACCTTCTGAGAAGACATCTATAATACGGTTAAGAGTCAGCGTAGCCGTCTGTGTATGCAGAGTAGAAAACACCAGGTGTCCGGTCTCTGCTGCGGTAAGAGCAATGGAGATACTCTCCAGATCCCGCATCTCTCCAATAAGAATCACATCGGGATCATGGCGCAAGGCATGACGCAGAGCATTGGCGAAGGAGTGCGTATCGGTACCCACTTCCCGCTGTTTAATAATCGATTTGTTGTGTCTATGTAAAAATTCAATGGGGTTTTCCACGGTAATCATGTTCAGTGTGCGCTCACGATTAATTTTATCTATAATAGCAGCCAGTGTGGTGGATTTACCGCTTCCGGTGGGACCCGTAACAAGAACCAGGCCCCGGGGCAGATGGGCAAAATCACCTACTACCGCGGGCAGCCCCAGGTCACTCAAACTGGGCACATCAAAGGCCACTACACGGAAATTAACTGCCAAAGAACCGCGCTGCCACATAATATTTCCACGGAACCGGGCAGCTCCGGGAACAGCATAGGAAAAGTCGAGTTCCAGGTCTTTTTGGAGTATTTCTTTTTGTTCATTAGTTAGTAAGGGCTCCATCAGAGCTTTTATATCCTGGGGCATTAGCTTGGGAGTGTCCATAAATACCAAGTCGCCGTTCACCCTGGCCATGGCTTCAATTCCCGCGGTTATATGCAGGTCAGATGCCCCCATCTCCACACATTTGTTCAATATTTGGTGTAAATGGTACTTTTGTTCCTCGCTCATACAACCACCCTCAATACTTCTTCCAACGAAGTTGTTCCTTTTTTGACTTTTTTCATTCCATCCTGCCACATAGTTATCATGCCTTCGGCCACCGCGGCTTTCTTTATTTCTCCTGCGGGCTTACGATCCAGGGTTAGCTGTTGCACTGCCTCGCTGGCAAATAGAAGTTCATAAACTCCCATCCGTCCCCTGTACCCCGTATTGCTGCACCTCATGCAGCCCGCAGGGCGGTATAAGGTCATGGACCCGGTGTCCTGCTCCCAGGGAAAATCATTTACGTTTTCAACATCACTGCGACATATTTCATAGGGTTCTTTGCAATGATTACATAATACCCGCACCAGCCGCTGAGAAACTACACACTTTAAGGATGAAGCAGTTAGAAAAGGTTCGATTTCCATTTCCGTCAGGCGGCTTATAGTACCGGCGGCATCGTTGGTATGCAGCGAAGATAAAACAAGGTGGCCGGTCATAGCAGACTCCACCGCTAAACGGGCGGTTTCACGGTCCCTTATTTCACCTACCATCATAATATCAGGGTCACTGCGCAATATGGACCTCAGTCCTGCAGTGAAGGTAAGTCCTGCCTTGGTATTAATCTGAACCTGGCTAATGCCTTCCATCCGGTATTCCACCGGGTCTTCCACGGTAATAACGTTTTTCTCACTTCTATCCACCACTTCCATGGCGGCATAAAGGGTTGTTGTCTTACCACTGCCCGTGGGACCGGTGACCAAAATCATGCCGTAAGGCAATTTTATAACCTGCCTAAATCTATCCAGCACTTCTGAACTAATACCCAACTCTTCCAGGGAGATTACACTGCCCGTGCGATCCAAAAGGCGCAATGTAAGGCGTTCGCCAAAGCTTGTAGGCAAAGACGCCACGCGAAAATCGACGGTCCTTCCTTCGATTTTAAGGGACATGCGCCCGTCTTGGGGTTTCCTTCTTTCTGCAATATCCATATTGGCCATAACCTTTATTCTGGAAATAAGGGATCCATGCATGCGGCGTGGAGGTGTCAGCATATCATGCAATACTCCGTCAATTCTAAACCGTATACGTACATTTTTGTCGTAAGGTTCTATATGAATATCACTGGCCTTGGCATTAACCGCCTGTGACAGTATCATATTGGCCAGCTGCACGGCCGGGTTGTCCCCTGTTCCTTCACTCCCGGAAGTAATATCATCCGCTTGCAGCTCATCCTCTTCCACCTGTTCAAATTCCATATCGGTAAGCAGATATCTGTCTATGGCCGCCTCTAATTCGCTGTCAGGAGCAAAAACAGGGGTTATGTCATGACCGGTTAAAATACGTAAATCATCAATGGCCATAAGATCAGTGGGGTGCCTCATGGCCATCACCAATTTGTCACTTTCATAAGCAATGGGGAGGGCCCGGTAACGGCGCGCAGAATCAACACTCATAGTAGCCACGGCCGCAGGGTCCACTGTAAATGATTCCAGGGAAACCAGGGGTACCCCGGCCCGCTTGGCAATTACTCTGGCTAAGTCATCCTCCGAGCAATAGCCCAGTTCCACCAGGGTTTCCCCAAGTAAGCCTTGTTTCCCCTTATCCTTCTTTTGTGCATTAAGGGCCTCTTCCAGTCTTTCCCGGGTTAGTACACCCTCATTAATTAAACAGTCACCTAATAAATTTTGCCCTTGTTTCATAAACACCTTCCTAGCAAGTGGGGACGGTTCTTGCTTGCGCTAACTCCCCACCTTCCTACTTCTCCATATTAAGAATTTTATCAATTATATTCAATAAATGCAGAAATTTCAATATTATTACCTAAACTTGTCCATGGCTCTCCGGTAATAGCTTTCTGAGGCTAAAATAAAGAATAACCTTCAACATGGCAGACACCGGCACGGCCAGTATCATGCCCATAAGCCCGAACAACTGTCCTCCGGCCAGTAAGACCAGGATCACAAAAAGCGGGTGCAGCCCTACCTGGTCGCCCAGTATTTTGGGCGATAAAATATTACCCTCTAACTGCTGGATAACGAAAAAGGCTATGATTACTTTTAAGGCCAGCCACTTAGAGGTTAACAGGCCCAAAGCAATAGCCGGAAGAGCACCCATTACCGGTCCGAAATACGGGATGATCTGGGTAAGACCGGCGAAGAGCCCAAGCATAATGGGAAACTCTACTCCCAGTATGGACATGGAAAGCCATGTTAACCCGCCTACAATAAGGCTTACTGTCATATAGCCTCGAATAAACCTGTTTAATACCTGGTGAACATCGGAACCCAAGATTAACATGTCTTCACGCGCCCAAAATGGGATAGCTTTAACCACTTTTTCCTTGAATAGCTCCACATCCTTTAAGAGATAGAAAGCAAGGATGGGCGCAAGAACAATATTAAATATATAACCGGCAATACCCGTAAGCCCCTCTACCGTACGTTGGGCTAATTCTAGTAAGGTTTCCTCTATCCAAGATATACGCTCGTCAATAACATTCCGGATGGATTCAGGAATGCCGGCCTGGGCATATTGCTTTTGTATCGATTGACTGAATTCTTTAACCTGCTCAGTGTATTCTGGAACAACATTAACCATTTGGTTTAATTGTTTAATTATATGGGGCATGCCGTACAGTATTAAACTGGTGCTTATGATAATCAGGACGGCGTACAAAATCAGTATGGCGATTACTCGTGGGGTGCCTTTTGCTTCCATGGCGGATACCACCGGGTTAAGCACGTACGTTAAGGTAACCGCCAGCAAAAAAGAGAGAAAAATTCCCCGTACTAAAAATAGAAAATAGATGCCCATAGCCAACAACAATATTAACAGGGCTATTCGGTAATATTTTTTTTCACGCCACCAGGCCATATTCTTTTCACCACCAAAAAAAGCAAGGAACGGACAGTTCCTCACCTTTTTCTACATTCAACCGGTTTTAGCCTTTAATTTTTTATATAATCGTTAAAAGACTTGCCCACTTCATTAACGGTCTTACTTACGTTTTTTAACACTCCTCTTGTTTGTGACCTATTTCTAGGCCTTTGCGCTCCAATAAAACCGGTATTTTCATCTTTTTTTGCGGGAGCAAGGAGTAAACTCACGGCTGCCCCCAGCATACTGCCGGTAACAACACCCCTAAAAAAACTCATGCGCATGCAAGCAATTCCCCCTTGCTGTTCTAAAGAATGAAACGGTTATCAGGATCAAAAGCGACAAGGCTACCGTCTTCGGCGACATCATAAATCTGAACGCCTTCCTTATTCATCCTGTATTCTTTGCAGCAGTCCCAACAATAATACTGGTCTACTCCTACTTTCCCGGTGGCTCTGCCACCGCATACGGGGCAGTTCACCAAATCGCCTCCTTACCGCGTAACAGTATATATAAATTATTGCCATTATGGACATAAAAAATGCACGGAAAACCGTGCATTGGTTTTATATTTTAATTCAATGCATTCGCTCTGCGCAAAAGGCAGGTTTGTCCTCAGTGTTACTTTACAATGGTGCCGCCGCCTAGCAGGTATTCTCCCCGGTAATATACTACCGCTTGGCCGGGGGTTACCGCCTGCTGTGGCTCCTTAAAAACCACCTTCACAGTCCCGTCACCAGCCGGATAAAGCGTGGCCGGAACCGGCCGGCCATTGTAACGAATCTGCGCCTCTGCCTCAATTACGTCATCTAACTCTTCGTATAAAATAAAATTATTATCTTCGGCCACCAGCTCCGAGCATTCCAAAGCTTCTTGGGGCCCAACAATTACGGCATTTCTTGCCATATCGATATTGATTACGTATACTTTTTCTCCCATGGCCAACCCCAACCCCCGGCGCTGGCCGATAGTATAAAAGGGAATACCTTTATGTTCTCCGAGCACATTACCTTCCAGGTCTAGAAAAGGGCCGGGCTCAATCTTCTCCCCGGTATATTCCTTGATAAAACTGTGATAGTCATTGTTAGTCACAAAGCAGATTTCCTGGCTCTCCGGTTTTTCGGCCACTCGCAGGCCTCGCTCTGCAGCCATGGCCCTGACCTCATTTTTTGTAAGTCCGCCTAAAGGCATCAGGGTATGAGCAATTTGCTGCTGAGTCATGGGATACAAAAAATATGTCTGGTCTTTTACGGGATCTGCAGCCTTTTTAATGTAATAACGGCGCAAAGTGTTATCATAGCCAAGCCTGGCATAATGACCCGTAGCCATATAATGAGCACCTAAGCCAAGGGCTTTTTTAAGCAGTGCCTCGAACTTTATGCTGCGGTTGCATACAACACAGGGATTCGGTGTGCGTCCACTAAGATATTCCGATACAAAATTATCAATTACTTCAGTTTCAAAAAGGGACCGGAAATTGAGCACATAATAAGCTATGCCCAGCTTATGGGCAACAGCCCGGGCGTCATCAACAGCAGAAAGGGAGCAGCAGCCCACAAAATCGTCACCGACTTCGGTTTGCTCCGGGTCCCAAATCTGCATAGTAACGCCGATTACTTCATAACCCTGTTCTAATAAAAGGGCGGCGGTAACAGAACTGTCAACCCCGCCGCTCATGGCAACTATAACTTTTTCTTTTCCCACAGACAATCACCTACGTTATAAGTCCATTATTTTCCGTTTTTCTCTCTGTAATCTTTAATTGCGGCATGCAGTGCGTCTGCAGCCAGGTTGGAACAGTGCATTTTTTTGGGTGGCAGGCCGTCAAGGGCTTCAGCAACACTGTTATTACTGATTTGCAAAGCCTCTTCCAGAGTCTTGCCCTTTACCAGTTCGGTAACCATGCTGCTGGTGGCAATGGCTGCGCCACAACCAAAAGTCTTAAATCTAACGTCACTTATTGTATCCTGATCAACTTTTATATAAATCTTCATTATATCGCCACAAGTGGGGTTACCCACTTGACCAACTCCGTCCGCATCGGATATTTCTCCCACATTTCTAGGGTTTTCGAAATGATCCATCACCTTTTCGGTATACAATAAAAACCCTCCCCGCATTAATAAATTGTGGATACCTAAAGCATTTTATACATCTACATTTTACGTTAAGAAATTACGCACGGCACGAACTACTTACTTTACAGGCTTCACATTCACTGTTCATCTCAAATTCAGTCTCCTGATCCAGCGGAGACATTGCACGTAGCCTCTCCACAATGGGCTGCATTACTTCCATAAAATAATCAATGTCTTCCTCGGTGTTATCACGGCCGAGGGTAAGTCTTATGGAACCGTGTGCCACTTCATGGGGTATGCCCATGGACAGTAAAACGTGGGACGGCTCTAAGGACCCGGATGTACATGCAGAACCACTGGATGCGGCAATGCCCTTCATATCCAGGCTTAATAACATTGACTCTCCTTCAATGTATTGAAAGCAGAAGCTGGCATGACCCGGAATCCGCCTGGTGGGGTGACCGGTTATATTAACATAACTTATTTTGCTTGTAACTTCTTCGATTAGCCTGTCCCTCAATTGGCTTATGTGACGGGCTTCTGACTCCAAATCGTCTGTTGCCAGCCGGCAGGCCTTACCCAGCGCCACGATTCCCGCCACATTTTCGGTTCCGGCACGGCGGAGACGTTCTTGGGAACCACCATGGAAAAGCGACTGCTTCCAGCGCGTACCTTTGCGAATATATAAGGCGCCAATTCCCTTGGGAGCATATATCTTGTGCCCGCTAATGGTGAGCAGGTCAACCCCCAAGTCATCTACATTTACCGGTATTTTGCCAAAACTCTGGACGGCATCAGTATGGAATATTACACCATGCTCGCGGGTAATTTTGCTAATTTCCTGAATAGGCTGTATGGTGCCTACCTCATTGTTAGCGTGCATTATGGTCACCAGTATTGTTTTTTCCGTAATGGCATTGGCAACGTCATCCGGGTCAACTACACCATGTTTGTCCACCGGGACAATGGTTATGGTAAAACCCTCTTTACCCAGGGCCTTAACAGTATTTATGACGGCATGATGTTCAACTGCTGAGGTGATAATATGATTGCCCTTATTTTTATTGGCATGGGCCACCCCGTGAATGGCCATATTATCTGATTCGGTCCCTCCGCTGGTAAAGACGATCTCATTTGTTTTGGCTCCGATAGAGGCAGCGACATTTTCCCTGGCTTCTTCCACAGCATTTCTAACCTGTCGGCCAAAAGAATGCAAACTGGTAGGATTACCGAAATTATCAATAATGTACTTATACATTTCTTCGGCAACTTCTGCACGCACAGGGGTAGTCGCGCTGTGATCCATGTATACTCTGCGCAACTGTAACTCCTCCTTCTTTTAAGTATATTACATATAGTACTGTTATCCTTTAACTTTTTCAGCATCCCGGCACATGTCTGCCAGGCTGATGGAGTCCAATACCTCCGCAATACTGTCTCGCACCCGGGCCCAAACAGTACGGGTTATACAAAAGTCAGACTGATCGCATTCACTGGGCTCCACTTCACTGACACAGTCCACAGGAGCAATGGGTCCTTCCAGTGACCTTATAATTTCACCCACATTAATGTGTTCAGGTTCCCGGGCTAGGATATACCCCCCCTGGGCTCCGCGAACACTCTTTACTAAGCCGGCCTTTCGCAATACCGAAATAAGTTGTTCGAGGTAATTATCAGATATGCCCTGCCGCTCAGCAATGCTTTTGAGAGGTATGGGGTGCTCACCATAATTCAAAGCTAAATCGAACATGGCTTTCAGTCCGTAATGCCCCCGGGTAGAAAGCCGCAATATCCCACCCCCCATTTAATCCATACTAGTTTACTAGGGATTCAATATGGAGATATAGTAGCATAGAGTACAAGTATTGTCAATTTAAATCCAACTATTTTACTCGGGATTTATTTTTTTCTATCATTGTCCAATGGAGAATAAAAAACTTTTTTGCTGATCTGTTCGGGCAGGTATTCTTGTTCCACCCAACTACCGGGGTAATCGTGAGGGTATTTATATCCCACACCATGTCCCATGGATTTAGCACCCTTATAGCTGGCGTCTCGCAGGTGCAGAGGTACCTCAAAAGATTTTTCATTGGCTACGCTTTCCATGGCATTAGCGATGGCCACATAGGCGGAATTGCTTTTCGGTGCATTAGCTATGTAGATTGATACCTCTGCCAATATGATTCTTGCTTCAGGCATACCTACTCTCTCCACCGCCTGAGCCGCTGAAACGGCCAGTGTGAGAGCCTGTGGGTCGGCTAAGCCCACGTCCTCTGCAGCATGAATCATAAGTCTGCGGGAAAGAAACGCAGGGTCCTCACCGGCATACAAAAGCCGAGCCAGCCAGTAAACAGCCGCCTGCGGATCTGACCCGCGCATACTCTTTATCCAAGCAGAAACCACATCATAGTGTTCATCCCTGCGACTATAATTTAAAACTCTTTTCTGAGCTACTTCCTCAGCTACACCCAGAGTAATATTGCGCTTTCCGTCCTGCCCCGGGGGTGTGGTAAGAACAGCAGATTCAAGGTAATTTAATGCTGTTCTGGCATCCCCATTAGCAATATCAGCCCAAAAATCCAATGCCTGCTCCTGTATGCACACACTGTAATTCCCCAACCCTTGCTCACGGTCCCGAAGCGCCCTGTTTATAATCCGCAAAATTGCTTGCCTGGACAAAGTATTCAGCTTATATATCCTTGACCTGGATAACAAAGGCCTATTAATTGAAAACATTGGATTCTCGGTCGTTGATCCAATCAAGGTAATTAACCCGTCTTCAACAAAAGGCAGCAGGGCATCCTGCTGCGCCTTGTTAAATCGGTGAATCTCATCTATAAACAGTATCGTTTTACGACTATAAAAGGAACGTCTGTCACGCGCCTCCTGAACAATACGCCTGATATCTGAAACGCCCGCAACTACAGCATTTATACTTTCAAAGTAGGAGTTAGTTTTATCGGCAATTATCCGAGCCAATGTGGTCTTACCGGTTCCCGGGGGACCATAAAGTATGACGGACTGCAGGAGATCGGCTTCTATAGATCTCCTTAGTGGAGTCCCGGGCCCCACAATATTTTCCTGTTCCTCAAACTCATCCAGGGATGATGGGCGCATGCGCGACGCTAAAGGTTCTGCTAAGCGGGTATTCTGATTTCCCTCAAATAGGTTTGCCACATAAAAACCTCCATATACAGCAATAAGCACGCGTTATGCGTGCTTATTATCAAATATTAATAATTACTAATTAGTTCCGTGTATTACATATGTTTTTCCAGCAAGTTTTTTAATTCTTTTTTGGTCTTAAATCCAATTACTCGTTCAACCTCTCGTCCATCTTTAAACACAAGCAGGGTAGGAATACTAATTATTTTATACTCTCCGGGAATACCTTTGTTTTGATCCACATTAAGCTTTCCGATGTTAACTTTATTTTCATACTCGTCGGCAATTTCCTCCAAAACCGGTGTAATCATTTTACATGGTCCACACCATTCAGCCCAAAAATCAACCAATACGGGCTTGTCGGAACTTCCAATCAGAGAAGCAAAGTTGTCATCACTAAGGTGTTGAATTTTTGCACTCGCCAAAAGCTTCCTCCCCTTTCATTTAAATCTATTAAACTTACAGCCGTACCGAAACCCGATCTCTCCACTAGCAGAGTCTTATTATATTGTACTTTGCATAGTTAATATCAATTATAATACCCTGTTTTAGAGCTTGTCAATGTAAGATACCATATTTGGAAATTTATTGAGCACAGAAAAAAAATTACCATGCTATGGCATATTGCTGATAACGTTGTTGGTTACCACACCGGCCAGAATCATACCTGCCACAGGCGGTACAAAAGCCATACTCCCCGGGGCATTTGAACCCTCTATCGCATCTTGAGGCTTGGGCTTGATAGGTGGTTCACTGGAACAAACCACAGTAATTCCGGCATGGATATTCTCTCTTTTAAGCTCCCGGCGAACTTTTCTCGCCAGCGGACATACAGAAGTTTTGGAAATATCCATAACCTTCAAAGCTGTGGGGTCAAGTTTATTTCCCGTCCCCATAGCAGAAACCACGGAAATATTTTTTTCAACACAGCTTTTTAACAAGTGTACTTTGTTATCTATATCATCTATAGCATCAATCACATATGACAGGCTAGCATGTAGCAGCTCACCGGAATTGAACCTTGTTAGTCGCTCCTGGCGCACCTCAACCTCAGCTTCAGGATTAATCTCTTTTATACGGTCAGCCAGCAGCGTTACCTTTGCACATCCCACTGTGCTGGAAAGGGCATGCAACTGCCTGTTAATATTTGTTATATCCACTACATCGGGATCTACCAGTAAAAAACTGCCCACTCCGGAACGGGCAAGAGCCTCCACTGTGTACGACCCTACACCACCTAAGCCAAAAACAGCAACTTTGGACCGGGCAAGTAATTCCAGCCCCTTATTACCTATAATTTTTTCAGTACGGGAAAAGCGATGCTGCATAAAGTTCCCCCCTAAAAAGCGCGCTAAATCAGTTCTTCCAGCTCGCTTTTTAATACTTTACACCTTAGCCCTTGCCATATTTATGTTAAGGCATACTTTCTAAAGTATAAAGCACAAGAAAAGCGTGCTAAATTAGTTCCCTTATACCCATTCTGGGCACATGGCGCGCGCTTTTCAGTACTTTTTTCCTTTGTCCTTGCCATTTATATCGCAAGGTATACTTTCCTAAAGTGTAAAAAATTTTCCAGCCTGACATAAGCCCGGCTGGAAAGCTGATTATAATTTATTTTGAACCCCACTTGTGCCGTGAACCCCAAAGTTTCTTGAACCCGTTGTTTAACAGGTGGGTGCCCTCCTAATTACTTATTGTGTCCCTTGTCGGGCATACAAGCCACAATTAGAGATAGGCTCCCTTTATAGTTGTGTTGGATCAAAACTTCAAGGCAATCACGCACACCGTAGGGTGCAATTAAATTTATTGCTTTTATGTTAACACATACGTTCACTAATCTCAAGTTATGGACTTGCTTTAAATAACTTTTAACCCTTTTTGCTTTTTACAATGGTCTTTATGTGTAATTCCCGCAGTTGTTCCGGCTCAACAGAGTCCGGTGCCGATACCATCAAGTCTGTAGCACTTTGGGTCTTGGGGAAAGGAATAACATCCCTGATGGTTTTTCTCTTAGCCAAAAGCATTAACAGTCGATCCAATCCGAAGGCTATGCCGCCGTGGGGAGGAGCACCATACTCAAAAGCATCAAGCATAAAGCCGAACTTCTCTCTAGCCTGCTCCTTATCAAGACCGATAACTGAAAACATCTTTTCCTGCACATCCCCGCGGTGTATACGTATGCTGCCACCACCCACCTCAACACCGTTTAGAACCATGTCGTATGCTTTGGCACGCGCCTTAGAAGGGTCACTGTCCAACAGCGGGATATCCTCATCTCTGGGTGAGGTAAAGGGGTGATGCATGGCTTCCCAGCGTTTACCCTCATCATCATATGCAACCAGTGGAAAGTCCAGCACCCATAAAAACTGGTATTTATCCGTAGGTATCAAGTCCAGCCGCTCCGCCAGGTGCAGTCGCAGCGCACCCAGGGTATCATATGCAACCTGATGCCTGTCGGCTACAAAGAATATAATATCTCCCGGCTTAGCTTCGAAACGAGTAAGGATTGTATCCATTTCCCGCTCCGTGAAAAACTTAGCAATAGGTGACTTTACCCCATCTTCAGTTATGACCAGGTAGGCCAGTCCTTTGGCCTTGTAAATAGCAGCAAATTTAGTCAAATCGTCGATTTCCTTGCGGGTAAAAATGCTGCAGCCAGGAGCATTTATCCCTTTAACCACCCCGCCGGAATTAACTGCAGCATTGAAAACTTTAAAACCACAGTCCTCCGCTAGATCAGAAATATCAACCAGCTCAAGCCCAAAGCGTATGTCCGGCTTGTCCGAACCAAATCGTTCCATTGCTTCATGATAACTTAAACGGGGAAAAGGACGTTCCACTTCCATACCTATGGTTTCCTTAAACATTCTTTGCATCATCTTTTCCATGAGCTCTAAAATGTCATCAACTTCCACAAAGGACATTTCCAAATCTACCTGCGTAAATTCGGGCTGCCGGTCTGCCCTTAGGTCTTCATCCCTAAAACACCTTGCAATCTGAAAATAACGATCCATACCGGAAACCATTAATAATTGCTTGAATAGCTGCGGTGACTGGGGCAGGGCATAGAATTTACCGTCATTAACCCTGCTGGGTACCAGATAGTCCCTTGCTCCTTCCGGGGTACTGCGAGTAAGCATGGGTGTCTCAATTTCCCAAAAGCCCTGGCTATCCAGGAAATCACGTATTACTTTAGTACCGCGGTGGCGAAGTTTCATATTTTCCTGCATCTCAGGGCGTCGCAAGTCTAAATACCGGTGACGCAAACGCAAATTTTCGTCCACATCTATCCCGTCTTCTATGTAAAAAGGAGGGGTTTGTGCATTATTAAGAACCCTTAATTCCGTACAAATTATCTCCACCTGACCGGTGGCAATATTCTCATTTTCAGTTTCCTCCGGGCGCCTTTGAACCGTGCCCGTAACCGCCAGAACATATTCAGAGCGAACCGCCTCAGCTTTTGTGAATGCTTCCGGGGCGGTATCCGGGCTAAATACAATCTGCACAATTCCGGCACGATCTCTCAGATCCACAAATATTAAACCGCCGTGGTCCCTTCTGGTATCCACCCAACCGGTTACAACAACGGTTTCACCGGCATGTTCAGCCCTGAGCGTACCGCAATAATGCGTACGTTTCCAATCTTGCATTGACTCCAACATTATAGTTACCTCCCTTAGGTCGATTCTATCTTTCTAGTCAACAGGTATTAGCCCAATTTCTCATTTATCCGCGATGCTACGTCATTTAAAGGAATTTCTTCTTGCTTTCCGGTAGCCATTTCACGTAATATACCGGCTTCCCGCTTTAGCTCATCACCGCCCACAAAAAAGGTATAACCGGCACCTATTTTGGCAGCATATTTCATCTGTGCCTTTAAGCTGCGATTTTGGTAATCCTGATCTGCTGATATTCCCGCTTGCCGCAGTTTAAAGATAAGCTCAAAGGCCTTGGGTTTATCATCCGGGCTTAGAAGGGCAACAAACACATCCGGGCCGGGTGATTCTTTTATCTGAATGCCCTGTTTATCCAGAGCTAAAATAATGCGCTCAATGCCAAGGGCATAACCTATACCGGGAATAGAAGTTCCGCCACACTCTTCAATCAAACCGTTATACCTGCCACCCCCACCCACCGAGCTTTGTGCACCTATGTCCGGCGCCATAATTTCAAAAGCGGTGTGGGTATAGTAATCAAGCCCGCGTACTAACCTATTGTCAATTTGGTAGGGTACATGCAAAATTTGCAGGTAATGACATACCTGGTCAAAGTGCTGTCGGCATTCGTCACACAAACAATCCAATGTGGTAGGCGCTTCTTGGCCAACTTCCTGACACCGGCTGTTTTTGCAGTCAATAATACGTAAGGGGTTACGGTCAAATCTCCCCTGGCAGTTGGGACATAGCTCGTTTAGCCTGGGGCGAAAGTAACTTTGCAATCTTTCCCTGACCTGAGGTCTGCACTGGGGGCACCCCACGCTGTTGATATGTAACTTCATATTTTTGAGACCAAGACGGTTATAAAAATCCATGGCCATGGCCATTACTTCAGCATCTACACCTGGGTGATGGGAGCCGAATACTTCCACCCCTAACTGGTGAAATTGGCGATACCTGCCGGCCTGGGGCCTGTCGTAGCGGAACATGGGACCGGTATAATAAAGCTTCACCGGCTGAGGTCCGGCATAAAGCTTGTTTTCCAAGTAAGCACGCACAACCGGGGCGGTACCTTCCGGCCGCAATGTGATACTGCGTTTTCCCCGGTCCAAAAAAGTGTACATTTCCTTATCCACTATATCCGTGTTTTCACCCACACCGCGGACAAATAACTCGGTATGTTCGAATAAAGGGGTACGGATTTCCTTGAAATTATACTCTCTACAAACCTTACCCATGATCTCCTCTATGAATTGCCATTTTTCCACCTCGCCGGGGAGAATATCACTGGTGCCCCTTGGCCTATTGGTTAGCATTATGGCATACCTCACTTTAACTCGTTTTTTTAAAATCATAAAACTCCCGGCCCTGAAAAGGGACGAGAGTTTCCCGCGTTGCCACCCTAATTGGATACATACTGTATCCCACTTTCCTGACCTTTAACGGGGTCTCCGGGCCGATCTACTAAGCATAACCTTTCGGCGGCCACTCACGGGTGTCTTTCAACGTATTTCCGGGAAAAGGCTTACAGTCGGGGCCTTTCCTCCCTGTACCGGAACTTTACGTTTACTTTTCCCGGTCAATGTTTTTAAACCTATTTTCACACTTATAGTCAATTTTATGGAAAAGGTATCCGCTTGTCAACCTCGCATTGACTCCAGGCTGCCTAAATGACATAATTGTTGAATATGAAAAATGCCGGAGGTGCTTACATGATTACCAAAGATATGATGGACAGGATAAACTTTTTGGCTAAAAAACAAAGGACAGACGGTCTTTCTGACCAAGAAAAAAATGAACAGCACGTGCTGAGGCAAAAATACCTACAGTCCGTCCGGCAGCAATTGGTTGACGGCCTGGAGGAGGCGGGTATTCCTCGCAAAAATGAGCATGATAACTGTTCCTGTGGTGAATGTAAGGGCCATAAACATTAAAATAAAATAGGACGCTTCACCACGCATGTTATTACAACAGGTGTAAAAGCCACGGCAAAAGCCGTGGCTTAAGATTTTGACACTGTCTTTGCGCCCGCTAAAGGCAGGTTTGTTCATAGCGGTTTAGGTTAGTGCAAAAAAATATGCTTGTTATCCGGCCGGCCTTCGGCCGTCCAGGGCTGGGTGGCGCAACCTGCCTTTTGCGCCCGCTCATGCGGTGACTCTCGTACTTCATGAAATTATACCTTGCCATATATATGGCAAGGGCTAAGGAGTAAAGTATAAAAAAGCGCGCGCTAAGGGAACTGATTTAAGCGCGCTTTTTTTCAGGCCAGGCTAAGGCTCAGCCGGACACTCCAGCGGGATTCCCAAATTACTATGCCTCATCATTAAGACTAGTTGTTTTTGGCAATGGCAGAAATAAAAGTTAGTATTTCGAAAACAGCCTTGATGCCATTGCTGTCCGCCGTCCTGGCTCAGGGGGCGACCTCGCACGTCCTGTGCTCGGTCCCGCTTCCGCTTACCGACTTCGCCAAGCCTGGCATCTGCTCGATTCAATGCATTCGCTCTGCGCAAAAGGCAGGTTTATCCATGGCGTTTTGGTTAGCGCGAAAACATGCGTTATCCGGACGTCTTCGGCCGGCAAAACTAAAGTCCTGTATCACACTACTGTGCGTTCCAGCACCATACACCATCTCGACTCAGGCGGCAGCCAGAGCCGTGGCTAAATGCTCTTAACTAGGCTGCTCCAATCCCAGAGCCCATGTTTTCAGAGCTTTACGATCCACTGACCCATCCGCTGTGCGGGGAATCGCTTCTGTTGCCTGCCACTCCCTGGGGGCAGTATGGGCCGCCAATTCTGATTTTACTGTATTTCTTAATTCCTCTGCCAGGTGATCTGACCAGGAGTAGCCCTGATTTAATACCACATAAGCCTTTACTATCTCACCTCTTAATTTGTCCGGCTTGCCGGCAACCCCGGCATCGGCTACGGCCGGGTGTGCCGTCAATTTATTTTCCACTTCCCAGGGGCTTACGCGTTCACCTGCAGTATTGATGAGGCCGTCCACCCTACCCTGGAAGAAATAATAACCTTCATCATCCCTGTAAGCAGCGTCACCGGAGACAAACCATGGACGGTGCTTGAAGTAGGCCTCATATTTTTCCGGCGCCTTCCAAACATTCCTGAACATGGCCGGCCACCCGGCTTTAATGGCCAGGTTGCCAATTCTGTTGGCCGGTAATTCATTTCCGTCATCATCGACAATGGAAGTCTCAATGCCCGGGAAAGGTTTACCGATGGAACCAAGTTTAATTTTAAGGCACCTGTAATTACATATTATATTCATGCCGGTTTCACTCATCCACCAGGTATCATAAACCGGCTGTCCCAGCTTATCTATACTCCAACTTAATACTTCAGCGGTCAAAGGCTCTCCCACACTCAGTATATGACGTAAAGCACTAAGATCATATTTTTGTAATAATTCGTCACCGCCGGACATTATCATGCGGAAAGCGGTGGGAGCGCTATACCATACGGTAACACCGTATTCAGACAATGTTTGGCACCAATCTTCGGCATTAAACCTTCCGCCGCGAACGACAACCGGGATACCGTGCAGCCAGGGTGCTAAGAAACCATAGGCGATGCCGGTTATAAAGCCGGGGTCGGCAGTACACCAGTAAACATCTCCTGATCGCAGATCATGTACCCATTTCGCTGTAACCCAGAGTCCCACCATACATTCATGAACGTGGACAATTCCCTTGGGTTTACCGTCAGCGCCGGCTGCATATAAGATAAAAGCAGGGTCATCCCTGGCCACCCAAACCGGTGCAAAATCAGGCGAGGCGTTTTTAACCTCCGTCCACCAATCGATGGCCTGCTGTGTGGGTGTATTTTCACCGGTTAGCAAAATGTGTTTGAGATCAGGAAGTTTCCCACGCGGCACCCTCTCCAATAGTTCACTGCTTGTTACCAGAGCCTTGGCACCACTATCCTGGAGCCGGTCTTGCAGTGCATCCTCCATAAAAGCCTCAAACAAAGGAACAACCACTGCTCCTAATTTGATAGCAGCCAAAAAACTTATATACAGCTCAGGGCTGCGCGGCAAAAAAATTCCTACACGGTCTCCCTTTTTGATGCCCAGGCTGCTGAACATATTTGCAGCTTGATTAGATAAGTCGGCTAATGACTGAAAAGTGAAGTTCCCTTTTTGCCCGTCACTGTGAGAGTAATAAAGGGCCATTCTTGATCCGCTTTTTTCCGCCTGGCGATCAACTGCCTCGTAAGCTAAATTCACCTTACCTGTTTCATCCCAGGAAAATTGCTTTTCTACCTCTAGAAAGCTAAAGGATCTTTGTAATTCCTCGTAATCATTCATATTTTGTTGGCCTGGCAAAGGTTCAATGATACCGTTTTTTAACACTGCTCACCCTCCCCCAAAAACTTTAATCATTAAGGTATACGATAGCAAGTCAGAAAATTCCTGCTTGCCAATTAATTGGCACTTTTTCAAACACTCAATCTGCTTACAGGATATTTCCAGTACAACGTTGAAGTATAAGAATATTAGCTAGGGAGGTGATTACTTGACTGTACTGGCGAAGAACAAAACTTTGTCCCTTGGACGTATGCTTTTTATTGACAAAGAGAGTTACCAAAAGGAACAGCTGGAAGTAGATTCTACAGGGCCGTATAAATTGGAAGAAAAGGACGACTGTTTTGTTATTCAGAATATGGACTGCTGCAAATCAATAATGGTCACTGTGAAGGTCAAAGGTGACAAAGCCGAAAACCCGGGATAAATTTCCCGGGTTTTAATACTTCTAGTCTTCATTTTACTACTATTTCATTTTGCTACTATTTCATTTTGCTACTATAGGAACGGGTTGGATTTTTTCTCTGCGCCTATAGTTGATTCCGGGCCGTGACCCGGATAAACCTTAGTCTCCTCCGGATAATTAAGCAGTCTTGTTTTAATGGAACCAATTAATGTATTATGACTGCCGCCGGGAAAATCCGAACGTCCCACTGACCCGGCAAACAAAGTATCTCCTGTAATCAAAATGTCTCCTGTTTGTAGACTGATCCCCCCGGGGGTATGGCCGGGAGTATGCAGAACACTTATAACGATATTACCTACGTTCACTGTATCATTATCTTTGAGCATTCGATCAGCATCCTTATACTTAATTCCAGACCCCATGAAGGTAGAAAGATTTTTACCCGCATCGGTCAACATTACTGCATCCTCTTCGTGAATAAGGACTTTCGCTCCCGTACCCTCTTGAACTTGGCCCAGACCACCAATGTGGTCAACGTGACCGTGCGTTAGAATAATTTGCTTGCAATTAAGACCCAATTGCTGCAGACGATCTAATATTCTGTTCCCTTCTGCTCCCGGATCGATTACTGCTGCTTCCTTGGTTTCTTCACAGCCAAGTATGTAACAGTTGGATTCAATAGGGCCAACGGCCATTTTTTCTAAAATCAAGATATATACCTCCCCTTATAATTGTTTGCTGCTGTCTAAAATCAGAGTGACCGGACCGTCATTTAAAATCTTTACGGACATATAAGCACGGAAAGTTCCTGTAGCTACTTTTACTGAGCGGTCCTGCAAAGCCTTTATAAACTTATTGTATAGCTCTTCCCCTTGCTCGGGAGAAGCAGCTTCGCTAAAATTAGGCCTTCTTCCCTTACGACAGTCCCCGTACAGGGTAAACTGAGACACCACCAGGGCTTCGCCTTGAACATCCATAAGGGAAAGGTTCATTTTTCCTGCATCGTCCTCGAAAATCCGTAAATTAATTATTTTTTCTACAAGATAATCAACATCGTGTTCGGAATCTTCTTTGCCGACCCCCAGAAGAATTACCATTCCTGAACCCACTGCCCCCACGGTAATCCCTTCAACGTCAACTGAGCCTCCGGTGACTCTTTGTATTACGGCACGCAAGTCAGACAACACCAAACCTTTCTGTACAGTCTATATTACTTACCCCCCATGCCCGGTTCTTCTTACCTCATAGACATCTTTAACCTTATTTATACGGTTAATAACGTATTTAAGCTGCTCCAGGCTTTTTACCTGCAGAACCATCTCAATACTTGCCTGGTGATTTTTTTTCCCCCTGGCAGTAACCCAGTTGGCACTCATTTTGATGTCCGTTAGTACCGACATTACGTCGCTCAAAAGACCTGCCCGGTCTGCGCCTGTTATTTCCAGTTTAACCTGAAACGATGATTCAAAACTGTCTTCCCAGGAGACGTCAACCATTCGTGACCCGTCATCCTTGATCAGCGAGTTAACATTACTACAATCTGCCCGGTGGATAGAGACACCCCGCCCCCTTGTGATGTAACCCACAATGAAGTCACCTGGAACGGGATTACAACAATGGGCAAGCCTGATCAATAAATTATCTATGTCCTTTACTTTTATGCCCTGGGCGGGCTCTTCCTTAGGTATTGCCGGCTTGCTATCGGTTACCAGGGATTGCATCTCTTCTTCCAGGTATCTCTTCCTCTCCGGCTCAACCAAATCCTGCCTGATTCTATTAATAATGCTTTGCGAGGAAATGGTACCATCACCTACAGCGGCGAGGACATCATCAGAGTTATGCAGATTTAGCTTTTTACCGTACTCCATCAGCCTGTCGCTTTTGACTTCGTCGAAGTCAACGCCCTGCTTTTTGGCTTCTCGTTCCAGAGACTCCCGTCCTTTGACAATGTGTGTATCTCGCTGTTCCTTTTTAAACCACTGCCGGATACGTGTTTTCGCCTGGGATGTGTTTACAATATTTAGCCAATCCCTGCTGGGCCCATTGCTTTGTTTGGAAGTTAGGACTTCAATGATGTCACCGTTTTGAAGCTGGTAATCCAAGGGAGTTATGCGGTTATTAACCTTGGCCCCAACACAGCGGTGACCCACTTGAGTGTGAACCCTGTAGGCAAAGTCAAGAGGAACAGCCCCGGCGGGAAGCTCCATAACGTCACCTTTAGGGGTAAAAACAAATACCACGTCAGTAAAAAGATCAATTTTAAGATTTTCCATGAATTCGGTGGTGTCTTTTAAATCATGCTGCCACTCCAATATTTGCCGCAACCAGCTCAACTTCTGGTCAAAGGATTTATCACCTTGGCCACCTTCTTTATATCTCCAATGAGCGGCAATACCATATTCAGCAGTACTGTGCATATCCCATGTACGTAACTGAATCTCAAGCGGTTCCCCCTGCGGGCCAATAACCGTAGTGTGGAGTGACTGGTACATATTGGATTTGGGCATGGCAATATAGTCTTTAAATTTTCCGGGGATAGGCACCCACATAGTATGAACTGTTCCCAGGCCGGCATAGCAGTCACGCACCGTGTCCACCAGTATTCTAACAGCCATAACATCAAATATTTCGCTGAAATCCTTTTTTTGTCGCAGCATCTTTTGATAAATACTGTACAAATGCTTAGGGCGGCCTTTAATTTCAGCCGTTATATTGACCTCATGCAGCTTTTCGCTTAAACTTGCTCTCACCTTGTCAATATATTTCTCTCGCATATGTCGTGTGCGCTTGAGCTTATCGGCTAACTCATAGTACTTGGAAGGCAGTGAAAAGCGAAACGCTAGATCCTCTAATTCCCACTTGAAATAATAAATCCCTAAACGGTGTGCCAGTGGGGCAAAAATATCCAATGTTTCCTGGGCAATTTCTTTTTGTTTTCTTTCCGGCTGGTGCTCTAAGGTTCTCAAATTATGCAGCCTATCCGCAAGTTTAATCAGTACAACACGTATGTCCTTAGCCATGGCTAAAAACATTTTACGCAGGCTTTCCACCTGCCGTTCTTCTTTAGAGCGGTACTCCAGCCGCCCCAACTTGGTAACACCGTCAACCAGCAACGAAATTTCTTTGCTAAAATTTTGTTCTATTTGAGATAAACTTACATCGGTGTCTTCCACAGTATCGTGCAATAAACCGGCTATAAGTGTTTCCATATCCAATTCCAAGCTCGCTAATATACGGGCCACGGCAATGGGGTGGTTTATAAAAGGGTCACCGGAAATACGTGTCTGGTCCCGGTGAGCTTTCTCTGCAAAGGCATAAGCTTTTTTTAACAGGGAAAGATCTGCATTGGGATTGTATACCTTCACTTTTTGCAAAATGTCTTCGAACACCATGCAGATTCCCTCCTCAGAAGTGAATATATCAAGCAAATAAATTAAAAGCAGGTAAATTAAACCAATTCTAATAAATCCGAAATATCTTCAAAATCCATCCCTAAACGCCGCCATTTAATACAATATCTCTTTATTCCCTGCAAGTAGCTGTAAGTCGGCGAATCTTCCAAACGGAGTTTTTCTTTAGGTGCAGTATATAACTCAAAACGAAATCCATTGTTTTCTTGATAATTGAGAAGATTCAGTTCTTTGAATACTTTTAAGGCCACACCAATACTAAACGGGTGCATACCGTTGAGCCCTTTTGCGGCCAGTGCACTGATGGCATCGGCAGCGGAAAAGCCGGTTTGATAAGCTTGGGAAGCAGCACGTAAATAATTATAGAAACCAGCCATAAATTCTCTTTCGGGAGCCATAGAGTGCAAATAACCTTCTGCTAATTCATTCTCTTTTCGGTTGTAGAGCAAACATACCCGTGCTGGTTTGCACTCTGATAATAAGGTGTAAAACTCTTGCGGGTGATAAGGTAAATTATATAACACTAAATTATCAACGTAAAACCCTTTCGGTAGGCATAATAGGTCAGCTGTAGACAGCAATACACTCACTTGGCCACCGCTTGAACTATTGTTGTTGATAATATCCCGTGTACTGCCATATAACAATGGATTGGCCACGACTGTGTTTGCTGCTATTACCCTTTCCCGGGTTAAAAAAGAAAATAACTCTATCGCTTGATATGGGCAATTCACTATCACCACTGTGTTCTCTTGCTTTGTACACACACGGGCCAACATCTCTTCACAGTGCGGAAAATTTCGTCGGTCATCCAGTTCAAACGGGTGCTCAGCGGGTGGCAGTGCAGATAATGTAATGTCAGGAAAATTAAAACCGTTTTCACTAACCGCACATTTAGCCAGTTGCTTATTGATAAAACCGGGTAAAAAAAGTTCCTTTTGATTATCCATATATGTATATTGTTCGGGCTCAGCACATGACACACAATCGTTTTCTTCTTCCCGGGCCTGCTGGGGATGAATACCGGTTACTGCAGGCTGTATTTCCTTAACCTCCAATTGAAGTGTTTTTCTACCGTTCCACTGGTTGACGGCCGGAATGAATGCCAGGTCCACATCCCTGGTGGCAAGCGTTTCAGCATATGAGCCTAAGTTAAACCCTATACCGTCCAAAGTCACCTGCCCTTCCTTGACCATCATTTTAAGATGTGCCCCTTCTTTGCCCACGCCCCTATAATTAAGTAATGAAACCTCGTGACATCCAAATAAAGGGTAAGGATTTCCTTGACCATAAGGCCACAATTCATCTAACTGTTCAATCAGTTCTGCATTAATATCTGCAAGAGAAATGAGGGCATCCAATTCAATATTCGGGATCATGGATTCAGGCTTAAGCACAGTTTCAGCATAATTATTGATCGCTTCCCTAAAGGCTTCCAAATTATCGGCAGGAAGGGAAAAACCAGCTGCCAGAGCATGACCGCCGTGGGCTGAAAGTTTATCTTTGCAGTGTTCTAATGCCTTATACATGTGAAAACCCGATATGCTGCGGGCAGATCCTTTACCCGTATCCCCGTCCAAAGAAACAAGGAGTGTAGGACGATAAAATTTTTCTACAATCCGTGATGCAACTATACCTATCACCCCGGGATGCCACGTTTCAGACCCCAGTACCAGAACCTTCTTCTCCGCCAGTTCAGGACGGCTCTCCAGCATATCCATAGCTTCTGCCAATACCATGGACCCCACTTTTTGACGCCGCTGGTTACTACTGTTTAGTTGAGATGTAATCTCCACAGCATCTTCATAATTATCCGACAGTAAAAGATCCACTGCTAAGCAGGCATCACCCAGCCTTCCGGCAGCATTTAAACGAGGCGCCATGGCAAATGCCACCTGCCGCGTATCCAAATGGTCAGTTTTTATCGAACTGGCGTTTAATAGCGCTTGTAATCCTACATTATCAGTATTTGCCAGGGCCGGCAGACCGATTTTGACGAGAATCCTGTTTTCTCCCTTTAACGGAACCACATCAGCCACTGTTCCCAAACAAACTAAATCCAAAAAATCCTTCCACATGTCACTCGTGCCGCCTGTAACTTTTTCCACGGCCTGACCGAGCTTCATAGCTACTCCTACCCCGGCCAGTTCCTTAAACGGATAATCACAATCAGGTCTTTTGGGATTAATTACAGCCAAAGCCGGGGGTAGTACCTCTGGGGGTTCATGGTGATCCGTAATAATTATATCCGGCCCATTGCTTTCTAGATTTTTTTTCACCGTATCAAATGCACTAATTCCACAATCCACTGTAATTACCAGAGTATGGCCGGTTTCCTTTGCTCTGTCCAGCGCACGCAGGTGTAACCCGTATCCTTCATTAATACGGTGCGGAACAAAATAATTAACAATTCCCCCTAGCCGACGCAGGAAGTTTACCAAAAGAGCAGTGGCTGTGATACCGTCGGCGTCATAATCACCGTATATAAGTATCTTCTCCTGCTTTTCCAGCGCTGTGCAAATACGTTTAACTGCCTTATCTATATCCTTTAATAATTCCGGCCGGCTAACTGCATTTAAATCGGTGGAAAGAAAATTCCTTGCTGCATCAACCGTGTAAATGCCCCGGTTAATCAAAAGTTGGGCCACAATAGGTGAAACACCCAACTTTTCTGATAAAATTGACTTGAGAAGCGGATCTATTTTTTTGACGCGCCATATTTTGCGTTTCACGTTGATTACCTCACAAAAAAATGCTAATTATGATTATAATAAAAACTGCCCATAATTGGCAATGGGCTTATGGTAGCAAGGAAGTGAACCATGTAAAAAAGGCAACTGGGATACCTGTGAACCACAGGCTTGCAGCTGCCTTCCATCCCTATTCTACGAGATCCAAATTTCTTATCTCATTTGGTGATCCTGAATTCAGCCAACTCTTTTGAATCGCCCATATCTTCTACGTATACGCCCTCAACTCTGGACATGGGTGACCCTTCCCAGCACCATTCCAGCATTTTTTCTATTTTATTTTCATTCCCCTGAAAAACTGCTTCCACTCTTCCGTCCGGTAGATTTCGCACCCAGCCGGTAAGGCCAAGTTTATCGGCTTGTTCCTTTGTACTGTCCCTGAAATACACACCCTGCACCCGGCCTGAAATGTGCACGTGTTTAGTCAAATGTAAAACCGTTACAGAAAACCTATAAAAACTTACAAGTTTCCACTTCCTAATTCATCGAGCCCGGTTTTGCCGAAGCTACTCCCGTTTGATATAGCTCTCCAAAGGCTTAAATTCCCGACTAACGAATCGGTACATATCCGCAAGTGCTTTTAGATGCTAACTTGCGAATTGTTTTAATCCGTAGTGTTTGAGATTAATACTGGCGTTTACATCCCGGTTAATATTCAAGCCGCAATGCTTGCAATAATAAGTACGGTCAGATAATTTCAAGTCCTTTTTAATCGAACCACAATGACTGCACTGCTTACTGCTTGGATAGAACCGGTCTGCCAGTACCAGTGGGATTCCGTTCCAATCACATTTATAACTTAGCTGACGCTTAAAAGTATAAAGTTTTTGTTCTTGAACGGCGCGAACTAAGTGCTTGTTTTTCATCATGCCATTAATGTTTAAGTCTTCGATGGCAATAAAAGCTGGCTTGGCTTTCACCAGCTTGGCTGTGGCCTGATGAACGTGATTAAGACGGATATTTTTTAGCCTCCGGTGGATAGAAAGTATTTTCTTTTCCAGTTTTAATAGGTTGCAAGTCTTTCTGTAACGGTTTTCACCACCTTTCTTTTTAAGTTTCTCATACTGCCGACTTGTCTGTCGCTGTAGTCGTTTAAGTTTTTTAGTTAACCGGCGAATTTCTTTTGTTTTGTTAATGTTTTTTATTTTTTCGCCGCTGCTGAGAATGGCTAAATCCTTTACTCCTACGTCAATGCCAATGCCTTCAGTTTCAGGTTGAAATTTAATGTTGTTTTCTAGCTCAATACCAACGGAAATATACCAATAGAACCCGTCAAAGCTCACTCGTGGGTTACTGTATTTGCCTGCTGGAATACGGTCTTTTTCCGCAATTTTAACCCAACCGATTTTCTCTAACTTTACCTTGCTGTTAGAGATTACCAGCTTGTCTTCACGCTGGAAAAACCTCGGCATACTCTTATGTTTACTCTTAAACTTTGGATGTCCATTTAAGTCATAAGCGGTGAGTTTTTTACCAGTTCTCTTGGCTTTTTCGATGGTCTTGGGAGTGTATTTTTCTGTGGTTTCCTGCTGAATTTTAAAGAAACGTTTGTAGGCTTGGTCTAAGTCCCTTACGGCCTGCTTGGGTATTTGGGCTGATACATCGCCTAACCATGCGTATTCATTAGTCTTTTTTAAGGTTGTTATTTCTTTGCGGATTTCCCCTTCGCGAATGAATTTATTACCTTCTTCAAAATTCTTTAACTGCTTACCCAGTGCATAGTTATAGGCCCAGCGAGCTACCCCTGCTGACTGGCGGAACTTTTCTTCTTGTTCCTTTGTTGGTATGAGTTGAACCTTAAATGCTTTAATCATTTTCTTTCAGCTCCTGCAGGAGTTTCTTGGCTTTGTTCGCTCGTTTGCCCTGTAACCAACAGCTAAAGACAGTCACAATCTCAATTAGATCCTCAACTAACTCCTGTTCTTCTGTCTTTTCTGTGTGGTCGACAACTTCAATTTCACAGTTATACAGTGATGCAATAAATTCTACTAGTTAGTTTCTTAAAGTTTGATGAGTTAGATTGATTCTTTTTGCAAACTCACCGACTGGATAGTAGTTCATATAATCACACCTTTGCTATTTATAGTATGCGTTTATTGGCATTGATATCTATAAATAGCAAATAGTTATTTATAACTTTTTATAGTCATATTTTAACTTTTCTATCCCTCCTGCAAAAACATTCCTTGGAGGTAATTATTCTCCATTAAACAAAATTATCCTTTAGTGGTTCACACTTAACGTAGAAGTTAGCCCGTAGTATATAAAGCTTACGCCTAAAAATAATAAGAATACTCCACAGATGATAATAATGATACGGTAAACACTTTGAGAGAGAAAGCGTTTGCCGCTCACCACACCGGCTGACACCAGGGAGTACCATCCTAGGTCGGCTAAAATATGACCGGTAAAAAAAGATATTATTCCTGCCAAACCATATTTTAGAGACATGGTAATGTAGCCGAGGCCAATGGTAGCCCACCAAAGAGTCCAATAGGGGTTGGAAAGACTAACTAGTATACCCGCCAGAATGGGGTGCATTGAATTACTTTGAGAGATGGGTTCAATGTCTTCAAAATCCTTTAGTTTTACTCTTTCACGATATGAGTCTTTAGCCATTTGAAATCCCATCCAGGCTAAAAACAGCCCCCCTATCATAGCAATAGAAATACTTACAGTAGGTTCGGTAAGAAAGGATCCCAAGCCCAGCCCCAGAGCAATGAGCAGTGCACCTTCCAAAATCGCGTGCCCCAGAATTAGGAGAGGGCCGGCAATAAACCCTCGCCTGGCAGTCTCGGTGATGGTAACAGTCAAAAGCGGACCGGGCATCATGGCACCGGAAAGCCCTACCACAACTGCTGTAAAAAATATGTACCATAAAGTCATTTTGCATTACCTCTGCTTTGCGTCGGTTAAAGTTATATTTCTACTATTCCTTGTCCATACCTCTGTCTGAAAATAATTTATCTACTTCTTTAAACTCCCAGACATTAAAAAGCCGCTGCAGTAGCAGCGGCTTTTATTATTGTGCAAAGTTGGGGTTTTGGAAAGCCGGGGGATGAGGGGAATGGACGTGAAAGTGATTGACCCCTGGGGAAAGATCAAAGTACAGCCTGGCATTCTGGTCCACACCCCAATCCCGGTTAGACCCACTGTCTTGTATTTTTTGAAAGGCTTGCCGGAATAAGGTGTTATGGGCTTCTTCCCTGTTAAGAAGAAAGTCTATAGTCTGCCTTACATGCCTGTCATTTATTTGCCGGTGAAGGTATTCATAAACCACCTTGGCACGTTGCTCTGCCGCAATATTGGAAAGAATATCGGCCGCAAGATCACCGGTTACATTAACATAGGCTGCCGTAAAAGGTACACCTGAACCGTTGGTTAAATACGGTGCCAGGCCGGTAAGCACATTAGCTTCAATGTTTCCTGACGGCTGTGTCCCCTGCGCATCAATGTCATGACCATTTAGCAAGTTCACCGCAGTGGCAACCATTTCCATATGGCTAAATTCTTCAGATGCAATATCTAAAAATAGGTCTTTAATCTCAGGGTCCTTAATACGAAAACTCTGTGACACATATTGTAGTGCCGCTTTCAACTCGCCTTGAGGCCCGCCTAACTGTTCCTGAAGCATCGCGGCGTATTGAGGATTGGGACGCTCTACTCTTACCATTTCCAGTAAATGCTTATCGTGTTTGAACATATCTTTAACCTCCTTTGCCGCTTAGTCTAACATCCCATCTCTTTTATTATACGGAAAAAGGATTTAAATGTCTGGCAGGTATTCTGCATTTTATTTTATAATAAAGTAAAATCGGCTATTAGCGGTGATAGGGAGGGGATAAAGATATATAGGTTTGGAGAGTTAATTCTCTGTTTAGGTGTTTTTACTTTTTTCTTAGGCGGCATTGGTCTTGCCTTAGGCCTTTTAACACGGGACAGTCCTTTACTACCTTTCCTGGCAGTTGCAGCTTTAATTTTAATAGGGGTGGGAGGATTTTTTAAAAAAAGAAACCCTAAGTAATCTGAGGTGAATGAAAATGTTCCTTTTTAATGGAGGGGATTACCGTGACTGATTGCAGTGACGAACTCCTGGAAACTGTCAACAGCACAAAAGAGGAAATACACAGGCTAAAGCAACAAATACAGGATGTTTTGGATACTGAGGAAAAGTACAAACTAAAGTGCAGACTAAAAGAGCTCCGGCGACTGCAATTCCAACAAATAAAACAATTAGGCTGAAAAGGATAAAAATAACCCGGCGGTGCCGGGTTAAAGTTTATCCACGCCAAGTTTTATCCGCACCTAGGTTAGTGTGCGCTCTAAGATGCCGTTAATACGGTTAACCATTTGCCGGGGTTCCAGCATAAGCCCGGCGGCAATTAAAGCATTATCAAACAGCTGCTCACCAACCACACGGGCAAATTCTTCATCTTTTTGTCTTAAATCATTAAGACCGTGGATAATAGAGTGTCGGGGGTTTATTTCCAACACCTTGGGGCTTACATTATTTACATCCTTTTGCATTAACTGCATCATTCTTTGCATGCTACCAGTAACCCCACCCGGACTTAACACCATGGCAGGGCTGTCCACCAATCGCTCTGACTGGCGGACCTCGGAAACTTTATCGTCCCCAAGCTTTTCCTTTAACCATATGGTCAAGGCCTTTAATTCATCTTCCGCAAGAGCTTCACCAGCGGGGGTTTTCTTCTCACCGGGCAATTCCAGGTCATCCTGATCGGCCGACATTAATTTTTTCCCTTCATACTCACCTAACTGGCCGAAAATGTAATCATCCACCGCTTCACTGGTATAAATTACTTCCAACCCCTGCTCGCGAAATGCTTCCAGATAAGGGCCGGATTCTATGGTTTCCCTGGTGGGCCCGTTGATATAATAGATGGCCTCCTGGCCCTCCTGCATACGTTCTATATAATCATCAAGGGATACAAGTGCACCGGGTTCGGACTTAGAAGATTCAAAGCGTAGCAGCTTAACCAGTTTATCTCTATGGCTAAAGTCAGATGCCGCTCCTTCTTTAATAAACATAGCAAATTTATCCCAGAAATCGCGGTAGCTTTCCGGTTCTTTCCGGGCTTTTTCATTTAGGAAGCTAAGCACGCGTCCGCTTATAACGCGGCGCAATTTAGACAGCAGTGCACTGTCCTGCATGTTTTCTCTGGATACGTTAAGAGGTAGCTCCTCGCTGTCTACTACCCCGCGTAAAAAGCGCAGCCATTCGGGTAAGATCCCCTCAAACTTTTCCTGGATCAATACTTTTCTGCAATAAACATTAACCCCCGGCTCCATGCGGCCGAATCCGTGCTGTTCAAAATTATTCTTGGGAACAAATAAGAGAGCATTAACGGCCAGGGGAGCATCCAAGGTAAGGTGAAAACGGAAGAGAGGCTCATCAAAATCATTGGCAATGTATTTGTAAAATTCTACATAGTCTTCTTCCGCAACCTCATTCTTGTTCTTTGCCCACAGAGCCTGAACAGTATTAACCTTTTCACCCTCTAAGATGATGGGGAAAGGCACAAAACCAGAATACTGTTTGATGATTCGTTTAATTGTATCTGTATTTGCAAATTCCTCGGCATCATCCTTTAGGTGCAATACCACTTTGGTGCCGCGGGGAAGGTCAGGGGTTTCTTCAATAGTAAAAGTACCACTACCTTCTGAAGTCCATATACAACCTTTTGCATTGGGGCGGTAAGAGCGTGTATAAACTGTTACCTTATCCGCCGCCATAAAAGAAGCATAAAAACCCAGTCCAAATTGACCGATTAAATTAACGTCCTTTTTGTCACTGTCGATCAAATGTTGTATAAAGGCACGCGACCCCGAATGGGCTATGGTACCCAGGTTTTCCAGCAGCTCATCCTGTGTCATTCCGATACCTGTATCGATAACAGACACAGTACCTGCGGACTCATCCAGTTCAATGTTTATTTGCAGAGGTAGATCTTCACCGTGAATGTCCTTCTCCGTAACCTTTAAATACCGCAACTTCTCCAAGGCATCTGCAGAGTTGGATATGAGTTCGCGCAAGAAAACCTCGCGGTCGGTATAGAGTGAATTAATAACAATGTCCAAAAGTTGCTTAACCTCAGCCTGAAACTCCCTGGTTTCTGGTTTGTTTGTACTCACCATAATATTCCCCCCTGTTCTTATTGCATATTATTATTTTCTTCCAATAAAAAATGATATTTACATAATAACCCTTTGTCAAGTTAATTTATCACTTTTATATTTATATCCGGCTTAATTCCGCCAGTGCGGTCTCAAAATCCTTTTCCCCTGCAGCAGCACTATCAATTATATCTCCGTAAACATCCAGTATGTAATTAAACAAAAGAATGACCTCGGAAATTTCCCCTTGACTCACAGGCGAAGATTTATTTATAGAATAAACATACCTTAGATAGATTTGGTTATTGTTATTTATACCCAGATGTCCAATGGACAACTGGCTGTTTATAGCCAGTAAAAGCTTTTCCAAAGTCTCCAAATTCACGGGATTATCACAAGGTAGAATGGAATACATCTGCAGCAGGCTAATATGGTCTAACTCCTCTTCGCAAAATGGCAAAAAAGTAAAATTAATTATCCTGTCCCTTGCTTTAAAATCCTTTTCCAACTGTACAAATAATGCACTAAAAGGTGTTTCTTCGTCTTTTTTAATGAGTTTTGCCGGCAATCCTATAGCTTCCACGTATTGGAGTACTTGTTTAAGTCCTGCCAGATGCCTGGCATCAACTGTTTGTGAAGTCATGTATTTTTAAGCCTCCCTTAGCAAGTGGGGTCGGTTCTTGCATGCCCCTTCGGGGTTTGAAGGGACAGAGCCCTGTCCCTTATTTAACTTCTAATTACCCGAAGGAAATTCCTTCGTAATTTTCCCCTGTTTGGGATCAGCCCGATCGCTATAATTTCACTATTTACCACAATTTCTTGACAATTGTTCCGCATTCTACTTGTACATTATAATGAAAGGGGACAAATAACAATGTTCCCTTTTGGGGAAAAGAGTATATTTTCTGATATAATACCTCTTAGAAAGAGGAGGGCTTAACGTTGTATCGCATTTACTTGGTTGATGATGAAATAAATTTAAACCAAATAATAACTTCATACTTAGAAAAAGAAGGGTGGGAGGTAAAACCTTTTACCGATGGTGAATCTGCATTAAACGCCATCGAAGAACACCCGGACCTCTGGATCATTGATATTATGCTGCCCGACATCGACGGTTACCAGCTATTGCGCCGTATAAAAGAAAAACACCGAAATGTTCCTGTAATATTCATTTCTGCCCGGGATGCCGATATTGATCGTATTATCGGCCTGGAAATGGGTAGTGATGATTACCTACCCAAACCTTTTTTACCCCGGGAGCTAGTCATACGAGTGCACCGGGTATTGGAGAGGGTATATACTTCCAGTGAGCCCAATAACAATGTCATTAATTTAAGCATCTATATACTGGATGAAGGCAAGCGTGAAGTCCGTATGGATAATGGTATAGTTGAGTTAACGTCAAAGGAATATGATCTGGCTTTGCTGTTCAGTAAACATAAGGGACAGGCCTTATCCCGGGATCAAATTATTGACCGCGTATGGGGATCGGATTATGTAGGTACTGACAGGTCAGTGGATGATCTGGTACGGCGGTTGAGAAAAAAGTTACCTAAACTAAATATTGAAACCATCTATGGTTTCGGATACAGGGTACCTTCACAATGAGAAACCTTTCCTTAACAGTAAAACTATGGCTGGCCTTCTCTCTGGTCAGCTTATTGCTTTACTTAGTTGTATTACTATTTGTACCTTCCATAACTCGTAATTTCTTTACAAGTACCTTAGGTGAACCGCCTGTTCCGTCACCCCAAAAAGATGTTAATAAAGAACCATTACCTTCTTTTCTCCAGATTCGTGATTTTCACATTCGCGGCTTCATTATCCTTGAAGATAACACAACTATTCCTTCGCGCGTGCAACAGTTTCTGCCGCCATCTCTATTGCAAGAAATAAAACAAAATGCCGCGTCGCAACAATCATCCAGAAAGCTTTATGAGAGCACTAATGGCGAGATTCATTTTCGTTATGGCATTCAAAAAGACATGGCTTACGGTCGTCCTCTGTATCAAGTTACATTTTTACGAAAATCTGAAGAGGACAAGTTTGTTAGGTCTATATTACTTAGAATGATGCTTTACGCTGGTATTGCCCTGGTACTCAGTTGGCTTGCATCTCTCCTACTAGCACGTTACCTTGCCCGGCCGTTGATTAGAATGCAAAAGCACGTTAAACGTATAGCTAATCGCAACTGGCATGAACCTATTAGCGTTAAACAAGGGGATGAAATAGGTCAGTTGGGGCACTCCATTGAAATTATGCGCCAGCATCTTGTTCGGCAGGATGAAACCCAGCAATCCATGCTGCAGAACATCTCCCATGAGCTGAAAACACCGGTCATGGTTATCCGCAGTTATGCCCGGGCTATGCAGGATGGTATCTATCCCCAAGGTGGCCTGGCGGGCAGCGTCCGGGTAATAGATGAGGAAGGGGAACGTCTGGAAAAGCTTATCAAAAAACTGCTTTATTTAACTCGTTTGGACTACCTGACCAACCAAAACCCTGTTAGCGAAGAAGTAAATCTGTGTTATCTGATTGAGAAAATTTCTGAGCGAATAAAATTCCAAAGACCGGAAATTAAATGGAAGTTGAACCTACATCCGGTAACCATTAATGGGGATGAAGATACCTTGCGGGTGATGTTTGAAAATTTGCTGGACAATCATCTCCGCCATGCTGTCTCTCTTTTAGAGATCAGCCTTTACGTGAATAATGAGTCAGAGATTGTTTTATACTTTTATAACGACGGCTCTAAGATTGAGCCCCATGTTTTGGAGCAACTATATCAGCCTTTTCATAAGGGAATGAAAGGTAAACACGGTCTGGGACTGACCATTGTACAGCGAATTTTGCAGATATACCAGGGACAAATATATATAAATAATGAAAAGGACGGCGTGTCTTCAACCGTTACCATCCCAATAGATGAATAGCAAGTAGGGACGGTTCTTGCTTGCCCCCTTTAACCGCTGATACTTTCCATGGGACAGGGGACATATCCCCCTTGTCCCATTATATCAACACCCCTTCTTCCGCTAATTCCAATGCTCTCTGAGCTAAATGAAAATCATATGAGGCAGATATTTTTTCATTTTCACTGTTCAAGTAATCCAACTCACTTTGCATCAGATCCAGTTTCGAAATTCGGCCCATCTCAAACTTTTTCTCATTCCGCTCATAATCTTTCTTTGCCTTTTCATAGTTAGTTAGGGATATTTGGTAGCTTTCCTGTTTGGATGTAACATTTGACATGAGATTGTTTATAGTTTCAACCAGTTGGGTTTTCTCATCCTTTAGCTGTAATTGCTTTTGATCGATCTCCAGTTCCAATAGTTCTTCCTGGTAATTATCATCATCCACATAATCCAAATCATCTTTTCTCTCTTCAATATCCCTTTTTATTTCATCAATGGTGTCATACGCATCAGTGGCTCTTATTAATAGGATGTCATATTCCGGTATGTCGGCAGTTGCAGAAACTTCAAAGGGGGTCAAGGTTAAAGGATCATCATAGTCTCTCCCCATCATGTCATTCAAGTTCCCCTTGGACGCCTTAATTGAGCTATTGAGTTCATCAACTTTTTGGTTCATACCGGCCAAATCTGTAGACAGTTGATCAATTTGAAGCTGGTTACTCCTACCCAAGCCCACTCTAACCCGTTCCAAGCTAAGCGAATATTGTTTTAACTCCCTTTCCTTGGTATAAATGTTTAAACTCTGTTCCTGGTTCAATATTGTAGCGTATAAGTCATCAACCAAATAATCCAATCTTTTTTGGTAGTTTTCCTCATCAATAACGGCCTGGTTATGTTGGGTTTCCGCATCCCTTTTTCTGTCCAGTAACGATTCCACAGAGTCAGACTCCTGATCAAGCTGTTCCCAAATAGTTTCTATTTGATTTTGAATAGATTCCATAACTGCTTTGATGTCTTCAGCATCTGCATCCGGCTTATTTAGCTGCTCTTGAAGATCAGAATATTGCTCGTTTAAGTTATTCAACCTGTACATGGAATTATCCATCTCATGACTGGCATCATCATACTGGTCATCGGCCCGGTAAAGTTGGTATTTTGCAATTTCAGTACTGATTTCATATCTTGTCAGGTCTCGACACTTATTGCCGGCTAGTTCTTTTGCTTGCTCTAATGTGATCACATTTTCTCCAATATCTTCTGTGGTACTCTCTGAAACATTTTCAGAAGCATAGCCAGTGCATAAACCACTTAACGCAAAAATAACGGACAATAACAAGATTAATTTTTTTCTCATATACATCCCCTTTTACTCATAGCTCAATGCATCTATTGGGTTTAAATCAGCAGCTTTCATAGCGGGATAAAACCCAAAAAACACACCTGTGATCACAGAAAATATCAATCCTATCAAAACGCCGCTTATTGAAGGCAATGCCGGAAGTTCAAAGAACTCTAAAACGGGAACCGTAGCATAGCCAATGATCACACCCAATATCCCACCTGCTAAACTGATTAATATGGCTTCTACTAGGAACTGGTACAATATCTCGCTTTTTTTAGCACCGATTGCTTTTAATGTGCCAATCTCTTTTGTCCTTTCTTTTACCGTCACAAACATCACATTCATAATTCCTATGCCGCTTACGACCAGTACAATAGCGGCTACGGATAATAAAAGCATGGACATGGTCCTGGCCGATTCCTGAGCGGCGACCAGTCTGCTTCCAGCATCCATAATACGAAACTGTTCCGCTCCTCCCATCCGGTGAGTCTCGTTAAGAACAGCTGTAATATCTTGTATGGCGGACTGAACTGTCTCCAATCCCGTTGCCCGGGCCATAATAATGGGATTTGCCCTGCTGCCCAATAAATACTTTCTCCCCGTTGAGTAAGGAATAAATGCTGAATCGTCATTACTCATCCCGGAACCGCCATCACCTACCCGGCTATATATACCTACTACCTCAAATTTTCTGCTGTTAATGTTAATACTTTGCCCCACTATTTCCGAAGCATAGCCGTCTGTAAGCGTGTTGGCCAGTTCCGCCCCTAGAACTGCACATCTATTTGAACTACTTTCATCTTCCTCATAAAGTTCTCTACCCTGCTCAATGGTTAAATGATTGCTTTCCTGGAATTCAGGATAGATTGCCATAAAGCGACTTCCCTGGGTATAATTATCATAACTTATATCTCCCGAGCCTTGTAAGACCGGAAAAGCATTGGCAATATTGTCACTTTCCAAAAATAAGTGTACATCGTTTTCTGTCAGGGGATCCACCACTCTACCCCTTGATGCCGGCATTACTATTACCGTTCCTACATTTAGCCTGGAGTACTGCTCATTAACTTGAGCTTCCCCCCCGTTACCAATGGCAACAACCAAGAAAATTGTGGAGGTACCAACAATCACTCCCAGTGTAGTCAGTAGAGACCGCGTTTTGTTATGATAGATATTTATTAATACTATTTTGATCAACTGTCTTAGCTTCAAGTAATCACCCGCCTCTGGGATAAACAACAGTTTCGTTGCCCTTAAGACCTTCCAGAACTTCTACACTGTTACCGTCAGTAAACCCGGCCATTATTTCTTTTTCTGTCATTTGACCATTCTCATTAACAACAGTAACGACTTGCTTCCCATTAACCATTTTAACGGCCTTATATGGCACTATCAGACAGTTAGTAACTTCTTTTCTGATAAAGGAAACCATGCCGGTCATACCGTCTTTTAGTTGCGGAATAGGATTCTCCACACTAATCTCTACCGAATAATTAACGAGACCGGAAGAATCACTAGTTGGCAGAGAATCTATTTTGCTTACTTTACCCACAAATTTTTGATCTGGCAGAGCTTCTACGGTTACATATGTCTTTTGCCCCACCCGTAGTTGACCAACATCATATTCTATTACTTCAGTAATAGCCCGGACCTTATTGTTTTCATGGACAGTCACAAAATCCTCTTCATCAGTAACACTTTCACCTGCCTTTTTAGATAAGCCTAAAACTACACCTGAAGCCGGGGAGTATAATATAGTATCCTCAAGATCCTCCCTAGCCATATTGACTTGTAGCTCATCCTGGGTTAGCTCCTGGTTTTCCAGCTGTTCTTGTTCCTTTAACAAGTTTCGATATTCCAGTTCTTTTATTTCAATTTCCGATGCTTTTAGTTTAATCTCGTAAGGAGGATAGGCCTCGGGAATAGCTTCCATTTCTTCATATTCGTCTTTAAGTTGTTGCAGCTCGTTTTCGGCTTTCTTTATTGTTAACTCATCGTTTAATAGATTGGTTGATTTTTGTTCCTGGGCGTCCTCTAGATTTGCCAGAGCTAACTGGTATTGATCCTGATAATCTTGGCTGTCCAATTTAGCTATAACATCCCCTTTTTCAACCATATCGCCTTCGGAAACCAATATCTCATTAATAGTGCCCCTGACGTCAAATCTTAAATTGACCTTGGAAAAGTCAATATTTCCATCAGAGTCAAAGCCCACAATTATATCGCCCCGGTTAGCTTTTACCTGTTCGTATTGAGTTTCCTCATCCTTGACGTCACTCTGCTTACTGATCCAAAATACGGTTCCGGTTGATAAAAGGGTAATTATCGCTATGACAATCCATAAAGTTTTTTTTGTTTTTAGTTTACTCAACTCCTTTAACCCCCAAACTAGTCTTTATCATAGATTTTACCATCACGTATGTAGAACATCTTTTCCACTTGTTCGGCTACTTCAATATCGTGGGTTATTATTACTATGGTATTGCCCTGACGATTCAGCTCTTTGAATATTTCCATCGCACCGGTACTTGATTTACTGTCCAGGTTTCCGGTGGGCTCGTCTGCCAAAAGCAAATGGGGATTACCAACTATTGCCCTGGCAATGGCAACCCTTTGCTGCTGCCCTCCTGAAAGTTCAGGAGGACGATGACTTAGCCTGTCTACCAAACCTAACAAATCCAGTTTTTCCTTAGCTTTCTCAATAGCTTCTTGCTCATTAACCCCGCGATAAAGTAAGGGTAGCATTACATTTTGCAAGGCAGTCAATCTCGGCATCAAATTAAACTTTTGAAATACAAAACCGATTTTTTGATTTCGGATTGCGGCCAATTGGTTTTCTTTTGCGTTAAGAATATCTGTATTATCTAAAAAATATTGCCCTGAAGTTGGTAAATCCAAACAACCAAGTATGTTCATCAGTGTAGATTTGCCTGATCCGGACGGCCCCAGAATAACAGAGAAATCATTTTTCAGCACTTGTAGACTTATATCATCGAGGACTTTTAGCTCCTCGCAACCATTTTGATAAATTTTGACAATATTGCGCGCATCTATTACACACTTTGGATTCTCAATCATGGACGTCTATTACCACCCATGCCACCTATTGGTCTCATACCATAACCGCCCCCGGTTCGTTCACCGTTATCGCCCATGCCTTCTCTATTGCCGAATCCGCCACCGGTACCACCCATCAGTTGCACAAATTCCACTACATCGCCTTTTTTCCAAATTCGTAAGATTGTATCCTTTTTAATATCTGCGAGCTCAACTTGATTGGCTTCATTGGTCCCCCTTTGTATTGTTACGATAGGAGTACCAACCGGTATAATAAAAGTCTCGGTTTCCTCGGTGAATTCCAGCCGGTTTTGGGCTGGGTTTGCCTGAATGCCAAGGTTTTTAAATTCTTCTCTTGCTTGTTCAAGAGTTATTGTGCCGCTGGTGATTTTTTCGCGTACAGCGTTGATCTTTTCTTGTGACTCTTCAGTTGCAGGTTCTGCTTTTGATATCCCCTCAGCCTGAGTAACTTCCCCTTTAAATACGGTTACTTCATTGCCAACAATATCATTAACCTTGCCCATTAAACTTGGTTGTTCTTGCGGCATTACTACTTTTTCATTCTCTGCCATAGCCGCTACAACATCATGTTGCGGAGCCTTCGTCTCACTGCTGCAGCCAGCAACTGCAATAGAAATAAATGCAGCTACCACAACCAACACTAATCTTCGAAGCTTCATCTTACCACCTCATCCTGAATTTTTACCATGAGTAAGAATATATGCTTTAATTATGGGATAATTATCAAGTAATTATGGTAAATTATGAAACGTATACGTACTTAGCCTTATACTTAAAGTACAGAGAAAAAATTAAAAAGAAATGTAGGTGGATTTATGAAAAGTATAAATGGTCATGATACTGATTTGGCAACATTTGCGGGAGGGTGTTTCTGGTGCATGATAGCACCGTTTGCCAATATGCCTGGGGTAGACAAAGTGATATCCGGCTATACCGGTGGATATAAAGAAAACCCTACTTACGAGGAGGTATGTTCCGGCACAACAGGTCATTATGAAGCTATACAAATAACATTCAAACCTTCAATTTGCCCTTATGATAGACTTTTAGGGGTATACTGGCGGCAAATTGACCCTACTGATGAAGGTGGTCAATTTCAAGATAGAGGTGCCTCTTACCGCACAGCTATTTTTTATCATTCTGAAAGCCAAAAACAGAAAGCGGAGGCATCAAAGAAAGCACTTGAGGAGAGCAGCCGATTTAGGCGGCCTATAGTGACGGATATTCTTCCGGCAAAATATTTTTATCCAGCAGAGGAAGAACACCAAAGTTACCACCAAAAGAAACCGTTGCATTATGATCTCTACCGCAGCGGCTCAGGACGGGACGATTTTATTAAACATTATTGGAAGCAAAGTTAAGTGAACTCGTTCAGCTAAAGCTGAACATCGGGGTTTAAGAGGAAAGGGGACACACCTCCTGCAGAGGAATGTCCCCAACTGGTGGGATTCCACCCCACCTGAAGTAAAAAGAGGAACTCCCACTTATAGAAGTGAGAGTCTTAAGAATTTAGATTAACTCAAAATAAAAAGACAGAGCCGTGTTGCACCACTACTCTGTTCTTCAAGACAGTCCCTCTCTAATTCGCTTCCAAAATGCCTTTAACCCGGACGGCGGTTTTTTAGTGTTGCCTGTTCCTACTATTTTGTGGGCTATGTCTAAAACTTGCCTGGAGAATAAAATCTTGGGTTGAACCAGAAGGACCGGAGTCTTTTGCTTGATAGAGCGGATAACACGTTGATCATATAGCATCCATCCGAGCAATACGGGCCGAATACCCAGGAATTGCTCGGCGGCATTAATTAGTCCGTTGCTGCACTGGCGCGCCTCGGCCTCTGACTCGCAGCGGTTCACTATCAAATTAATATTGATCCCGGGATTTCTCCCGACCAGTACTTTTGTAAGGGTGTAAGCGTCCATCATGGCATGGGGTTCGGGTGTGGTAAGAAGCAGGAAATCGTCGGCGGCCTCCAGAAATTTAAGAACCGGTTCAGAAATTCCGGCCCCCGTATCCAGGATTAATACACTGCAGCTCTCTTCCAGTTGCGAGAAACCGGCGATAATTCTATTAAACTTAATGGCATCCAATTGAGTCAAAGAAGCTATGCCGCTAGAGCCCGGCAAAATGCGAATTCCACCAGGCCCCTCTTGCAATATTTCCGGTAAAGTACATTCTCCCTGAATTACATGGCTCAGATTATAGGAGCTCTGCATACCAAGAAGCACTTCTATGTTAGCCATTCCGATATCAGCGTCCAAAAGAATGACTTGCCCATGAATTTGGTTTAAAGCTAGGCTCAGATTAATGGAAAAAGTTGTTTTCCCCACTCCTCCTTTACCACTGCCTACTGCCAGCACTCGCGTCCGGTCTGAATTGGACTTCCCGGGTGCGGGCAAAGTTACGCTCCAAACCTTCTCCGAAGTATCGCGGGAAATAACCCGTGATTGCATATTTTTAAAGCCGTGAGATAGCCAGTGTATTGTTGTGCCTACCGGTAAAAGTAGTACATAACCCCGGTGAAAAGTAAGGTGAATATCCCAACGATCAGGATGTACCGCTTTTATTTCAGCTTCGTAAACGTCTGAATGAAATTCGGAATCAGTGCTAAAAGATAACCGTTGTCCCAGCTTAATCCCATGCATGGGAAAACCTCCTTATGCTCCCTCATACTGGTACAATGTTTCGACAAAAATCTTGGGTTTCCCTGCGAAGTTAATTTTTTTGTTATGGTAAGAAAAAGTTATCGGCACAGGCATACACCCGCAAGTGGGGACGGTTCTTACTTGCTCCATTATTGCACCCCTATGTCTTTAGCTGTGCAGGAATTTCAGTGATATTGAGGAATAGTTACCTGTAAACAAAAAACACACAATGCGGCTGAGAATAGCTGGTTTTAACGCCAAATATAGCTTGTTTCCGAAGTAATTTACGGTTAGAAAATCTAAACATTTTCGGTCAGATTTAATAAATACGATGATCAAATAAAGTATTAATAGGAGTAATTATGATTATTTGGTTCTTACTACTTATGCTTATCTATTCCTTTTGTAACTGGCTTATCGGGCAACAAATTATGGCTTTATTAAGGGTTAATACAGTTGCTTTCTGGGTAATATTAGCTATTCTTGCTTGCTCACCGCTATTAGGCCGAATGGGAATTTCCAGTGCAATTGATAAGGCAGGTAATTTTTGGATGGTCTTTTTTTATTACGCTACTTTCTTGGCAGTGTTAGGTATTTTTGTAAAGAACAAACCCTTTATTATCGGCTGCTATTTACTCATTTTTATCCTTATTCTTATTGGTTCAATACATGCCAAAAACGTCAAAGTAGTTTCTTATGATATCAATATTCCCAAGCAAGCCCGCGACTTTGACATAGTTATGCTTTCTGACACCCACATCAATCAAACTAAGAGTAGTGATTATGTTGAAAAAATGGTTAGCGATATTAACAGCCTACACCCCGATATTGTGCTTTTCGCCGGGGACATCTTTGACGATAGGAATGTTAATAGCCTCAAGGAGAAAAAAGAAATATTAAAGGGTATTAAAGCAACGGACGGTGTCTATGGTGTCTTGGGAAACCATGAGTATTATAGTAATAATCTTAGTGAGATCTTAGATATATATAAGGAAGCAAATATAAATATTTTAATAGATGAAGTTGCGGAGTTAGAAACCATCTATATAGTAGGTAGAGATGATATTTATAAAAAACGTAAGAACTTGAACGAACTATTACAAACAGTCAATAAAGAAAAGCCAATTATATTATTGGATCATCAGCCTGTTTCCCTGGAAGAGGCGAAAAACAATGGTGTTGACCTGCAGCTTTCCGGTCATACCCATAAGGGTCAGTTTTTTCCCAACCAATTGATTACCGCAAAAATCTATGAGGTGGATTATGGGTACCTGGCCAAGGATAGCTTGCAAGTAATTGTTACATCCGGTTATGGTACATGGGGGCCACCTGTCCGTATTGGAACCCAATCAGAAATTCTTGATATTAAAATAAAATTTCAAAAATAGCAATGAACCTTTTGTCAAAGTACACTTTCCTGAACCTCAACAGTAACCCCTTCGTTTAAATCATTAACAGATAATAAATCATTATTGGTTTTACCTTTATAGGTATTGGTATCATCCTCACACTACATAAGCACGAGTAAAAGTTGCAAAATATAATAATAATTAAGCATTATTATCTTAGTTTAAAAGTTTTTAAAGAAGAATAAACAACCATGTTTAAACGGATTTTTTTGGCACTTCAATTATTCGGTTGTTACCTTTATCATCTTTACCTCAACCACTTTGATATATCCTATCAAATAACCAAAGGGGTAAAATTTTTTATCATTCTTTGACGTTTAATGTACAATATTATTAAACGTATAGTTGCAAACAGCCCTACCTTTGCAAGCTCTAAGAGTATTGTCTTAATCCGGTTATTGCGGTAAGCTACCTTTTTAACCGGATAAAAAACCTGCCTTTAATGATGTTGTTTGTTAGCTTTTTCCACAGGCAGATATTTGCACTTTTTGCCGCATCCTTTATTAACCTATCACTTTGTTTGAAAAAGATGTACAAAATAAACAATGCAGTAATTGCTCCCCACGCAAGGTGTGCTCCCATATCAACTAACGCCTCATTAAAGGTTCTATATATATACGGGCGCGGTGAGATCAAATTTGGAATAATGGCGACATGTAAAACCCATAGTGCTAACCCCAAACCTATTCCTTTGGTCACTCCAAACCGGCTTCCGCTAACGAAAAAAATGAGTAATAGTGCTAATCCCATAATGCCACCGGCAAAGAAATGAGTAAACTCTCCTAATAATAGTTTGGACAGCACCACTGGCTGATGAGGGAACATTAGCTGAGAGAGATAATGGCCAGTGGTAGACCGGGCAATGTTAAAATAAACGGCTACCCAATGAACTATTTCGTCCCCCACGACACCCAATACTCCGGCTAGAAAGCCATATATTACGGGATCTTTACCTCGCTTACTAGCGTTACCGGTCATTATATGCCTCAAGCCGCGATAGATATTCTTGAAACCAATACTGGTGCATTTCTTCGTCCATCATAAAATACCCAAAGATGATCTGTTAGATCGGCGAGCTTCGGATCGGTATCGGCCATTTGGATAAAAGTTTCGTACATGTCTACTGCTTTATTCTCCACTGCAACTCCAAGCTTGTACCGATCTTTTAGGCTCATTAAATCTAAAGCTTTTCCGGAAACAAATCCGGCAAAAGTGGCAGCTGCTTCCACTGGTTTGGGAAGTTCTGCATCCAGTTCCTTCAGCTTTTTATAGTAATAATCAACATGTTCCCTTTCCCTTATGATAAATCTTTCGTAAGCCTTTTGGATATGTGGTTCTTCAATAGTTTTTCAATTGGGCTTTATATAGATCAAGCTGATAGAGCTCCAAGGAATAAAACTCTCTGAGCTTATAGATTAATTTACTCTCATCCATATTTCTACTCCTTAAGTTTTCCTTTAAGATAACCTTTGCCCTTCGGATTTATTATTATCTTTCCATTGACACTTGATTTTATTAATTTTATTCAACTTACTTCGCAGTCCAGACAAAATGTGCAGTATGTTCCCTTCTATTTTTTATAACCTGTATATATATGGATGGCATCGCTATGAAATTCTGCCGTTTCCGGTTGCTTTTCATCATAGTACGCCTTAAACCGTTCGTCATCCACATACATTTGAGCAAGGCTCGCATGTGCTTCTTTACTATACTCGCTCCAGAAATGAGCTAACCACTGCTTATGCAAATCGGCCGCTTTTTGAGCAATATCGCTGGCAGGGTCTCCAGTATCAAAAGCTTCGGCTAAAATGGCGGTTACTTCATTCGCCAGTCGAGTTACTTCTTCATACTCTTCAAGTTTTATGTTCTTCAGCTTTTCATTGGACCTGTTAACAGTATCGTCTCCATACTTCTTGCGAATTTCTTTACCATAATACTTCTCGTTATCATCAATCAGCTTTTGCTTAAAACCTCGGAACTTTTCTTTATCAGTCATGGTCAATCTCCCTTCGGTTAAAGCAATTGTTTTTTCCGCATTAGCGATTAGCGAATCCAACTGCTTTCTGATTGTAGTATATACATTGCCCATCTCCTTTTTACCCGTAGTGCTATTTAGAGTCGTGTTAGGGTTGCTGCCGCTTCATACAGAATGTGACAAATATTAATTGTATAGCAAACAGCTATATAGTGATATAATTGTACAAATAGCTAAGGAGGGTTTACATGCCAAGAATAGGAATATTAACATGTTCAAATTGTACACAAGAGCTTAATTGTGCTTCAGCAGTTTGCTTAGCCGATATGCGTAAAAAGAGGGGCTTTTTTGAAAGGTACCAGGACCAGGAAGTAGTCTTAGTTGGCATTATTTCTTGTGCCGGTTGTCCAACTATTGGAGCACCCGAAAAAATCTTAAGGAGAGTAAAGTCTTTGGCTAGTTTGAAGGTTGATGTAATCCATCTTTCATACTGCATGACTGCCGTTTGTCCATTTATTAACAAGTATATTAAAGTGATCAAGGAAGCATATCCCAAAACAGAAATAGTAGAAGGAACGCACAAGCCGCGTGATAAAGGCACATTCCAAGCTGAGGTACGTGAATTACTATGCATTGAATATAGGGATATGACAGACCTCATTTTGAGTCGTTGATCACACCAATGAACATTCCTGCCCCGGGCATGAGAACACATTCTTTTGAATTTTCCCGTACCCGTGGGTTATTGTTAGTGCCGCTTTGACTTTTGGAATCCAAAAAATTATTATTTTCGTGTATAAACGATATCCCCCGGCCGCAACTCTAATCCAAATCTGTTAGTGATATTGTAGCGTGTTTTTTAGAGGTATAATATTAATTACCTAATTAAATGGAAGGCAAAATTCGTGCCAAAAATTTTACGCTATTGGTTTTCTACCATGTACGAGTAATTTCCTTACTTAAAATTGAGAAAATACACTGCAAGAAAATTTTGCTAGGTAACCCTTACCTTATCTACAGCCTGCTGCAAATGCTCAGCGGAAGGCTGTCCGTAAATCGAAAGCTGGTTAACATCCTGGTGGCCTGTTAATGCTGCAATATCTGTATGAGTCACACCTTGATCCATCAAGTTTCGCACAAAGGTGTGCCGCATCCGGTGTGGGTGTAATTCTTCTTCTATACCGGCCCGGGCCCCATATTTGGTTATGATACGCCAAACGCAGTTAGAAGTTATAGGCCCTCTATTTCCGATAAATACTTTACTTTCCTCTCCATCCCCCTGCTTTAACCGTTTTTCTATGTACTCTGCCAAGTACCGCCTGGCCTCAATATTAATAGGAATTTCCCTTGTTTTGTTCCCTTTTCCTAATACGGTCATAGCCCCTTTGCGTTCAGACACGGTAATATCGCATATACGAAGGCCGCAAAGCTCGCTGGCCCGGAGTCCGCAAAACATGAGTACTCTTACTATAGCTAGATTACGCAGGGCGTGTTTAGGTTGGGGTATCATGCGAAGCGGCTTTTCCACCTCACGTAATAGGGCAAACTGTTCCTTCCTATTGAGCCATTTGGGGGCATCTTTAGTACGTCTCACACTTTGTATATTGCGGGCAGGGTTCCCCCCGGCCGCGAGGCCTTGGTCCGCAGCCCATTCGCAAAAACGTCTGATGGAAGATAAAGCCCGGTTTATAGTTGCCGGTCTTCTTTTCTTGATATTCTGCAGGTAGCTCCTGTACTCTGCAATGTCCATAGGCGTTATATTTTGCGGCTCGAAATCATCATCAGTGCTTTCCATGAAATAATCGGCAAATATATTTAGATCATAAATATAACTATCAATTGTGTTACGACTTAAACCTGCGGCATTTAGGTATACCTTAAACATCTCTATCACGCTCAACAGCCGTCACCCCGTCTTTGCATTATGCGCGTTACATGTTGCGATTTGTAAATCTTCGTCCAACTAATCATAGCTAGAGGCTTGCCCGCGACTGCCCTAATTATAACGATGTTTACCGACCAGTTACCTGAGTCCCAAATGTATTTTTTGCACCCTATGACACGGTGCGACCAAGGCGCACATTACCTCACATGAATGACAACATTTATCACTTCGACTAATTAGGATTCGTACACTTATTAAACCAGCTGTGAATACAAGGGAACATTCGGTCAACAAAGTAAAACTTAACACACAAGTTTTCCGTGAGTCATTCAATGTAAATTTATCCCAGGTGACATTTAAAGGAGTCACTCCGAATTATGTTGCGAAAATTTCTGGCCTTAAGCCCCTTTCCCCATTTTTGCCCAGCCACGCCAAAAAACAAGGCATTTCAAGCCTTTAAAGCACCATTTTCAATTTTTACTTGCAACAGTCTTTCCGTGATGTTTCGCAACATAATCCATATTATCTTGCCAAGATTATGTTGCGATATAGACTCCTAGATTATACCAACGACATGACGGGTGTGCAGCAATTGTTTAACTTGGTCACCCTGATCACGCTGTGAACATATTTACGCCCATTGAATAGTTGTTTAATTGACAACACGATATTTAACTTGCTATACTAACATTATCCAAGCACACATGTTCTTGTTGTGTATCATTATAAACCAGATGCTGGAGGTTGACAACTATGTCAGACTATATTCGTCTTAGGGTCTCTGATGAGATAGGACAAAGATTAGATGCTGTTGTAGATCAGATACAAAGAACCGCTCCTGCCGCAGAGGTGAATCGTAACACGGTGGCAAAACATGCTCTGGAAAGCTTCATTAAGCTAGAAGAGTCTAAACTGTGCACTTACGCTGTGTGGTTCAAAAGTGACAATGATCAGGGGGATATAATTGAAGTGAAGGATATAACTGAAATGCATGAAAATATTATGCAAACCAATCACGACATTACAAGCGTACTAGATGATTTAAAGGAAAAAACAGGGGCTGACGTGGTAGTTCGGGCCACTAATAAAATTAAAGCAATAAATATTGCTGCCGATATGCTATCTTAAAAAAACGCTTTCATAAATGCCTTCTCGCTGGAGATTATTAACCTCTGCTTGTGTTAACCCTTCAATTTAAAGGTAGTGTTTACATAAGGCTTATAGGCGACCGAATTCCGATTCAACTGCTATATTTCTAATTCGTGAAAGCTACATTGGGCTTTTTAAGCCCTGGTCCGCTTTGGTAAAGGCTAAATCACCTTGTTTTTGCCATAAAGTCATCTTTGTCGAGCGCCTTTTCTATTGATGGGGCGTTCCCCCTTTTAAGTAACACTTTCCTCCATGATTACATAGTATATATATAGAAGTTAAAACAATCCAAAGGAGGAAATTTCATGGCTTATGGCGCCGGTGCAGGTGGAGGCGGATTAATTCTATTCCTAATCCTTATCCTGCTGGTGTTTGGAACAGGTTTTGGCGGCGGTATTTGTTAAGTAGAAGATAAATAACTGAAACTCACACCCAAAGGAAGAATATTAAATGGCATATGGCTGAAGCATACTGAAATAAGGTAATTATTTTTCCTCCCCGGTGGGAGGATTTTTTTACTAAAAAAGAGGAACACCCCATTAAAGAAGGGGCGTCTATAATGAAGATTTCTAGTATACACACCAAATATGCATTTTGAAATGTTTCATGGCTTTGCTTGTTGTTGCTGCTGGTACATGGGATTGTTTTTTTCAATATAACTTAAACGAGCATTCAGTGAATCAATATGCCTTTGCATATCCTGTGACATTTCCTGAAACATTTTCATAGCGGCGTTATCCAAAGTACTGGTTGCAAAAGTATCATAAGATCCCTTTAAAGATTCGGCCTGGGCCACAGATTTCTGTAGATCACTTTGAACAGTCATTACAGCTATTCCCCCTTAATTTTTATTCCTCATAACTTTATCCTTCCGGATTAAATACCAGAGCGGCAAAAAAACCAAATATAATCGCCGCCGTAATACCGGTGCTGGTTAATTCAAACATACCTGTTAAAACCCCTATTACCCCGCTCCTTTCCGCCTCGGAAATAGCACCTTGGACCAGAGAGTTGCCAAAACTTGATATAGGCATGGTAGCACCTGCTCCGGCAAATTCGATTAATTTGTCATAAAGGCCCAGTCCACCCAAAACTCCTCCGATTACAACCAGACCGGAAAGCACATGTCCCGGCGTAAAATTAGTAAAGTCTAAAATAAATTGTGCAGCTAAACATATGGCCCCGCCGATAATAAAGGCCATTGGGTAAATTTGCCATTCCAATATTTATTACCCTCCCTTACTATTCCATTTCAAGGCTTACAGCATGAGCAATGGATGGGATATTAGCCCCCTGCTGAAAAGAAGTCACGCTGTGTAAGGCTCCGGTAGCCACTAATAGTATCTTTTTTAATTCCCCGGACAGTAACTTTTGGTAAAGATAACCGTAGGTTACCAGCGCTGATGAGGCACAGCCGCTACCACCGGAATGAACATCCTGTTTTTCGGTGTCATATAGCATTACCCCGCAATCTTCATAGTTTTTGGTCAGGTCAAAACCGCCTTTGGTTACACAGGATCTTATGGCCAGCTCATGGCCGAATTTACCTAAGTCACCGGTAACCACCAGGTCATAGTAGTCAGGGCCGCGTCCGGTATCGGCAAAATGCTGCACCATAGTTGCGGCAGCAGCAGGAGCCATGGCGGCGCCCAGATTCATGGGGTCCTTTATACCCAGATCCTGTACCTTACCGATGGTTAAGTGTGTTATCCTGGGGCCGGTGCCTTTCTTGGCTACCAGTGCCGCCCCCGCACCGGTAACAGTCCACTGGGTAGTAGGTTTCCTTGTTGCCCCGTACTCAGTGGGATACCTATAATTTCTTTCCGCACTGGAATTATGGCTGGACGCAGATGCCAGGACTAACTTAGCGTAATTACCGTCCACTAACATGGTGGCAAAAGCCAATCCCAGAGCAGATGTAGAGCAAGCCCCAAAAATCCCCATGTAAGGAATGGCCAATTCTAAAGCGGAAAAGCCCGAGGTAATAGTTTGGTTTAAAATATCTCCCGCTAAAAATACATCAACTTCTTGCGGGGTTTTATTTGCTTTATTTAGGCAGGTAAAACAAGCATTGGTCATCATTTCTTTCTCGGCACTTTCGAAACTGCGCTCACCTGCCAATGTATCTGTATAAATGTGGTCAAAATAATCTCTCAGGGGCCCCTGTCCCTCAAAAGGACCGGCAACTGTGCCGGTGCTGATAAGATAAGGAGGGGTATCCGGCTTGAATGTTTGTTTCCCCAGCTTAGTTGCCAACAAAACACCTCATCTCTATAAGCTATAGATTAAAAATTGCGTATATCAGTCCGATAATAAATGCTGTTACTACGCCAAAAGTAATTACAGAGCCCGCAAGGATAAACATTTTACTGCCTACTCCAAACACCAGCCCTTCGCGTTTAAATTCTAGGGCAGAAGATACGACCGAATTGGCAAAGCCGGTAACTGGTACAGATAAACCAGCTCCGCCATAGCGGGCCAGTTTATCAAAAACCCCAAATCCGGTAAGTAATGCCCCTATTAATATCATGGTGGCTACGGCAGGATTACCGGCTTCCGTGCTAGACATTCTAAAGGTCAACCTATAGAAATCTGTGATCAACTGCCCGGCAACCGCCACCATACCTCCAAAAGCAAAGGCTAATGCTCCGTTTCTTAAATATGCCGGCCTGGGCGTAAGGTTATCCACCAGTTCTGTATACCTTTTTTGGTCGACCGTTAATGGTTTTTTCTTTGGATCACGTGACATTATATTGGCCTCCTAATATTGCTTTTCCTATCTAATTCTTTCTTAAGAACACAAATTTAATTAAAGATAAAATATGTAATTATTACCTGTGTTACCAAATTGACAAACGCCGATTTACTATAAGCTTTGTTTTTCATGATCCAAAGAATTTTTGCACTTATTTTGGGTTTAATTATAGGTTAAAGGTAGATTATATAAAATAACTTAATTGGAGGGAGGTGCAAATTTAATGACGGTTGGAACTAAAATGCATCAAACACTGGCCAGCCTTGAAGGGGCGGCGGCAAATATTAAAACATTTGCTCTGGATACCCAGGACAAAACGGCGAAAGATATGTTTACAAATTTAAGCCAACAGCTTGATGGTATTAATCAGCAGTTGCGGGGCCGGCTGAATTACATTGAAGAACAGGAACCTCAATATAAAATGCAGTGAACTCGTTCAGCTAAAGCTAAACATCGGGGCTTCAGGTGGGGATTCAACCCCACCTGAAGAAAAAAAGTGCAAACTCCAAAAGCAATAACACGATAACCGCAGGATTGGATTGCTCCACCTGCGGTTATTTCGGTATCAGACAAATCGGATGCAACCCTAGATGAGCCTGATTAGAAAGTTATTTTTACTCTTTGCTAGGGAAAGATTAAAAGAGGTCATTTCCAAAGAGGTTTCAATAATAAAAAAGGAGATAAAAGTGCCACATGGAGCTATCCCCCAGATTATACCACTGGATTGTACGCCCTAAATATACAACAGACCTATACATTAATAATGTCCTCAGATCTCATTTTAAATTTACCGATAAAACTGTCTTGGACTTTGGCTGTGGAATTGGGTCAAGTAGTTGCTTATTTCCCCCGGCTAATTACTTGGGAGTCGATCTTGATTCTAAACGCATAGCCTACGCTAAACATTTATATCCCGAATATAATTTTAAGGTATTTAAGGGCAATTCATTGCCTGTAGCTTCCAGCTCCTTAGATTACATTGTTATAATAGCGGTTTTACACCATATCGCACCTAAAGAAATACAATTCTACCTTCAGGAATTCCGACGTCTATTAAAACCTTATGGTAAAATCATCGTGATTGAACCTTGCCTTTTTGAAAACTCCCGTTTCAATAATAGGTTTATGAGATTTTTAGATAAGGGTAAACACATCAGAACTGAAAAGGGGTACTTAGATTTCTTTAAAGGTAATAAATTTAAGGTTAGAGTTATTCAAAAATACAGGAGATTGTTCTATAATGAAATCCTTTTTATAGCTACTGTTTGACATGCATTAATATTTGATGCGCTTGTACATCAAATCTGGACGCTACCATGGCCCCTGCTGCTGCCTTGTAAGAGATGAACCATGAAGATCTTACCACCTTCAGTTTTATAATTGCGGCTCTGGCTATTTGAATTGCTGCTCTATAACTAGTGATTAGCATGGTGTTATCATAGGTAATTTATTAAAAACCTATTGACTGACGGTCAGTTTAGAGTTAAGATATAGATACCGACTGACCGTCGGTCAAAGGAGGTTACTGTATGAAACGAATTGTTAAAGATCCGCAAGAACGGCGTATGGAGATACTGTTGGCTGCCGAAGAACTATTTAGAAATCAAGGATACGTCAACACGACGGTGGATGCTATTATCCAGCAGGTGGGGGTAGCGAAAGGGACCTTTTATTACTATTTTAAATCCAAGGAAGATATTCTGGATGCAATTGTTCACAAAATGGTAGATCAAATCTGCGAGGAATTTAAAAAAATAGCAAATGAACCGAAAATGAGCGCTATGGATAAAATGCGGCAGATGTTGAGGGGGGAAAACCAGCTTCTGGATAGTGAAAGCGAATTGATGGAAAACCTGCATCGACCCGAGAACAGGGAGCTCCACGAACGTATTAACATTGAAATTATTTTAAAGATATCCCCAATTTTTGCTCAAGTGATTGAACAAGGCAAGAATGAATCAGTCTTTGATGTGGAAAATCCCATGGAAACCGTGCAGTTCCTTCTGGCTGGATCCCAATTCCTTCTGGAATCCGGCCTCTTCAAGTGGAATCACGATGAGCAGTTGAAACGGATACAATCGATGCAGACAATTATTGAAAGGTCATTTGGCGCTAAGCCAGGTTCTTTTTCATTTATTTAAACACGTTTTCCAATCACGGGAGGTTTTACTAATGAATCATCAGATTTTTAGACCGAACTACAACTATAAACCTAAATTGTATTTTGTTACGACCTTTATAATTACCTATGCCCTTTGGTTTGCAGGAGCATATGTGAGCCATCATGACGATAGAAACGGTTTGTATATGTTATTTATGCTTCCCGGTCTGATGGCCCCATTTTTGCTCTCTGTTGCGATGATTGCGACATCTAAGAATTCCAATTTAAAAAAGGATTATCTCAACCGGCTTTTCAACCCGGGGTTGATACAGCTGAAGATGCTGCCGGTAATTCTTTTCGTAATGCCGTTATCTGTTCTCGCATCTATCGTACTTTCTCTACCCTTTGGAGGTTCGGTTTCCCAGTTCCAATTTGCGGAAGGGTTTTCTTTTTCGTCAGGTTTTGTCCCGGTATTGCTCCTGCTTTTGCTTGCCGCAAGCTTTGAAGAGCTAGGTTGGCGGGGATATGCCTTTGACAGTCTGCAGAGCCGCTATAACATATTCTGGGCATCGCTTGTGTTTAGCATATTCTGGTCGCTATGGCATCTACCCCTGATTTTTGTCAATAATTCCTATCAGTACGAGATTTTTCACCAAAATATCTGGTATGGGGTTAACTTTTTTGTGAGTATCATTCCCATGGGAATAATTATTAGTTGGGTTTGTATCAAGAACAGAAAAAGTATTATTGCAGCGATTCTCTTCCACTTTATTATTAATATGTCACAGGAAATACTGGCTATGTCCCAGGCAACAAAGTGTATTGAAACCGCGGTTCTCACTGTTGTTGCCGCTGTTATTGTGTTATTAAACAAGGAATGTTTTTTCCATAAGAAGCATTCCGTATCCAGGAATCCGTCATATAAGTCAGTTTGTAGTTTGGATTATCGGTGCTGACGGCAACATACATATGGATACTGCAATTTTATTGCCCGGTAATCAATAGAATCAAAACCGTTTTGGTTTAATGAGAGAGGCGTTAAAATTTGAATACTCCGGACAAAACTTTTGAAAAATTTCTTATTATCTGGTCGGGACAGCTTCTTTCGGCTGTGGGAAGTGGACTTACAGCTTTCGCATTGGGTGTCTTTGTCTTTCAAAAGACTCATTCCGCCATGAGTTTCTCTTTAATTATTCTTTTCTCTTTTCTGCCGTCATTCATTTTACTTCCGTTTGGCGGGGTTCTTGCTGACAGATTCGATCGCAAGAAGATGATGATATGCGGGGATGCGGGTGCAATAACAGGTCTATTATTTATCCTGCTGGTTATGTTGTCCATAAATATGGAATCATGGCACATTTATATTGGGGTGGCAATTAGTTCGGTATTCGCAGCTATACGAAATCCTGCCTATAAGGCTGCAGTATCCGATTTGGTTGCAGAAAAGTTTTATTCCCAGGCCAGCGGGCTTATTCAATTGGCGGGATCGGCTCAATATCTTGTATCTCCTATTATTGCCGGGTTTCTGATAAGCGTTTTTGATATAAAACTGGTTTTAATAATTGATATCATAACTTTCCTGATTGCTGCTGCCGCAGTGTTTATGATCAAGAAGCAGAATGCAACTCCTAAAAAGCACGAAAAACATGAATTTCTCCCTGATATGGTTGATTCCTTCCGGTATCTTCTCTCCCAGAAAGGAATTTTATGTTTGGTTCTACTAACATCAGTGGTTTGCTTTTATATAGGGTTGTTTCAATCGCTGTTTGGGCCCATGATGCTGACGTTAACCAGTTCCAAGACTCTGGGCATTGCCCTTTCCGTAATGGCATCCGGAATGCTTGTAAGCAGCCTGTTTATCGGGATATTCGGAATAAGACAAAATATAGTATTCACACTTTCATTGTTTCTAGCACTTGCCGGTCTTTTTTATGCCCTTATTGGCCTATTCACTACAGTTGTGTTGATTATCATCATTGGTTTTCTCTTTTTTAGCACGCTACCGTTTGTAAATGCAAGCCTGGAGGTTCTAATCCGAAAGAATATTAACAATAAAGGACAGGGCAGGATCTGGTCCTTGGTTTCTGTCATTTCACAAGCGGGCTACATAATGGCATTTGGTTCAGCTGGTTTTTTAGCGGATCACGTGTTTAACCCGTTATTTTATCCGGATGGGGCATTGGGTCAGACTATCGGGCACATCATTGGAACAGGACAAGGAAGGGGGATAGGTTTTATATTCATCCTTTCCGGCTTACTTGTTTCAATCCTTGCTCTGACCATCGGACGGGCTAAAAAAATAAGAGCATTAGATATGAAAACTGCCAAACCTAAACAACCAATCCTTCCAACCGGCCAGCACGCCCAACCTGATTGTTAATGCCGTTAGTTCAGATTACACATTCAAAATAATAATTGGCTAATTATAAATACAAGTGGCAAGAACAATGCACCACGATATATTTGCTTTATACAAAGATGACCTTCCTCTGAGGTTCGACTTCTTAGAAGTTTCAATGCTGATAAAATGATTATAGTATCGGGTATTAAAATCATGAACAAATAACTAATTCCTAACCAACCAAAACAGATTGGCATGAAACTGATCAAAATCACAAGAGAGAATAGAATACTAGAAGTACTTAGAGCAACTTTACGACCCATTATTATCGCAATTGATTTCGAATTTCTTTTTTTATCCCCCTCAATATCCATCGCGTCTGCTGCAATTTCTTCACCAAGATCCAAAAAGAAAGCCATAATACTAAATGTCAAAACAATTTCATTCCAGGGATCCCCAACTATAAAACCACCGAGAATAAATGTTATTGCAACTGAGAAGCTAACCATAAAATTTCCCAGCAAACCTGTTTCTTTAAGCTTCCAATTGTATAAGACCCCAATTATCCATAAAATAATGCTGACAATTAATGCGTATATGCTTATTATAGCAGATGCTACAAACCCTATAACAGTAGCGACTATAGTTAATACAATAACTTCTGCTGTTGAAATGATACCAGCAGGTAATGGACGGTTGGGTGCATTTATCCTATCCACTTCAAGGTCAAAATAATCATTTAGTATCAAAGCTGAGCTTGATATAAAAAAGCCACAAATAAAACCGTAAAATAGGTTTTGAATTGAAGGAAGACTTCCAAGTGCTATTATTTCACCTGCCATGACACAGATTCCAGCGGCAAATGAAAGTTCTGGTCGAAATAATTGAATGGCTCCTTTTATCTTTCGATTAAATGTTACTTTGGTATTGCTCATATATAATAATCTCCAACTCATTAGCTTAAACATAAACTGGGATCTTTTTCTCAGGTTTTTATCAGACCACTGACGGGGCGGCTCCAGGAAGCGCGTAATAGATATTTCCACGCCGGTTTAATATCGTACCAGCCCGGGGACCCCAGTTGTACAAGACTATACAAGCGATGATTAACATTATATCACTTGTTTAATGGTTTCACTCAATTTTTGCGATAGTACTCTGAAATCTGGCTGAAAATTACTTCTTCAAGGCTGACTGTCCCACCTTATAACTTTATTTTATCTATGGGGGCGAAGTTCCGTTCCATGGTCCAGGTATTAGCAATACCGTTTCTAAGCCGAAAAACCGCAAAAGTATTATAAAAATCCCGGAGATCACCGCTTTCCTTCCAGGGCTTCAGGAAACGACGTGTCGGGTGTTCCGAGATCTCGTCCTTCATGTTATTGTCTTCAACCAATTCCAGTTCTCCGCTTACCCGAAGCTGAATTCCCTTTTTAAAGTCGTTAAAACACAATTCCACCCTTGGGTTTTCCATTATCTGTTTAAAGACATCCTTCATGGTCCCTGCATGGAAGATAATTCCTGCTTCGTCCGCTTTGTATAGCAGCATACCCCTTACTCTGGGTTGCTTACCTTCCACCGTTGCCAAGTGAAAAGCAGGATTAGCATTCATTAAATCAAAAGCATCTTGCCTGGTCATAATTTTCACTCCTTGTTTTTCAAATACTTTATAACGAATAGAAGTGAAAAGCTTTTAAAATACTCTCAATTCCTTTATAAATCCTGCCACTTTTGATTAGTGGGCATAATAATGCTGGTATGCAGAGGGACTAATCCCCGCATGTTTGGTAAAACTGGAGGAAAAGTGGGAGGCATTGCTGAACCCGCATTGCAATGACACTTCGGTAATATTTTTTGTTCCGCTTCTGAGCAGCTTTTTTGCTTTGTCCATACGCACCCGCATTAAAAACCCCATTGGCGACTGTCCCATTTCCTTTTTAAAAATCCTGGTAAAATGAGATTCAGACATTTTAGCTATTTGAGCCAGAGCAGTGACAGTCAGCTTTTCGCCGAAGTGCTGGTACATATAGTTAACAGTTCGCTCTATTTCCAGCTTTTCAATGATAAAATCAGCCTTATTAACTATTTTAAGGATACTTCGTATTACTTGGTGGGTGACGGTTATAGCCAGAGCCCTAAGTACCTGTTGATAGCCCGGCAGTTTATTCTCATACTCAGACATAAATTTCTTTAAATCGGTCAGAATCTCATGCCCAACCAAAAACTGCTCCCAGTAATACCTTGCCGGTGGTTTGGAATTGTAAATTGAATAAATTTTTTCAAAGAAGTCTTGGGAAATAAATATTGCCATATAACGGGTAAAGGTATCCGATTCTTTTTCTTCATGAGGCATTCCCGGGGCCATGGCTGTTACCAAATAATGTTCGGGCAGTACTTCGATTTTTACAGGAGTAACACTCTGTTCCTCGGAAAAAAACAAAACAAAGGAGTAAGCCGGATGGGTATGACGAGGCATTATGGCATATTCACAAAAACCCACACTAGGAATAAAAATGCCAAAATTATCCGAAACGTAATATTCCACATGTTTAAGATTACTCTCGCTTATATCTCCCACCAATTTCTGAATATTGGTCATATCTGTTTTTGTTTTCTTTTTCATTCGTATACTCGCCCCCCGGTACCCGGTAGTGCATTTTCTAAGTTTTGATGCAGGCAGGGCTGTCGTTTCTCGGCAAATTGACCTCGGACCGAGACTATATGTGAGCGCATTTTACCCTGATATGCGAGTAAATACATTTCTTAACCGCTCTGAAATCTATTACTGACATCGTTAGTCCTCCAACAACTTTTATCTGTACGTATCACACACAAGTTTCTGGGAATATCATAGGGTCACCATTGTCGTTCATGTTTAGTATATGTGGCCTGATGGTTATCCTGTCAAAGAAAATTCTAACCGCGATTTCATTCACAAAAGCTCTATCCAGCTAGAGAATAGAATTGATCATATGGATAACGCAAAGTTCCTAATAAAAAATCCATACCCTACTTTAATTCTTGAATATTATTGATCAACTTTAATGGATTAACTATTTTCCCCAATTTCCTATTGCTATTGTTGTCAACTTTCACGGTTTCGCTCGTATTAAGTGCTTCTTTCCAAAAGATATCAGGTGTAATATCTGGGTTGACTTGGCAAGCAAGTGCATATAATGCCGCGACATAAGGTACTGCCCAACTCATACCACCTTTTCTGTAAAACACATAATCATCTTCACCTGTAGGACTGGCAGTGCATCTAGAATCCATGGGCACTAAAAGATAATCATTTCTGTAATTTCTATTTTTCCAGAACTCCCCTTTGCCAAAAGATGTAATGTCTTCTGCAATTTTTAAAGGGTCACGACCAAGTCCCATAAATGGATCGCTCCCTACATATACTGTATAGATTCCTTCTTTTTTTGCCTTTTCAATAGATTCAAATACTTTTTCATAACCATCCATCTTCCCGCCAATCCCCAAAGAAATCGAAATAACCCTCATTTTATTTTCTTTGGGCAATGTTTTATTAATTTCAACAATACGGTCTATAGACTTTGCAAGCCATGAAAGATCCCATTCGAAGTTTCCTTGTTCATTAATAACTCCATGTGTTTCCGCAATATAATAGAGGTCAGCTTCAGGAGCAACTCCAACCGTCTTCCCCACAGCAATGGACGCAACGGCCGGTCCATGCATCGCTGCGGATTCATCACCACAATGTATTTCTTCATACATTTTTAATCTGTCTTTGTACTCTACATGACCAACAAGAAGACCTTGGTCAATAATTGCTATTCCAACCCCTTTCCCCGTAATACCATTTTTATGCAGCTCTCTCAAACCTAAACCGGGGTTCTTCCCTAACTCCATGATTAAATGGGGGTTGAAACCTTTAGGCAGCTTTTCAGGCCATTTTGTCTTACTGTCAAAATCCGCATATAGCAAGTCATTAAGCCTATTATTCAAATCAAGTCCTGTTAGGTCACTGCTTCTTAAATCAACTTGCCACATTTGATCTGAATTGGGGTTATATATTGGCAGCTCAGTCATTTTCTCTGGATGAATAAATGAATAATCTGCTGCAGGCGGCTTCCTCACGATATCTAGTTTATTATCGGGTGAAAGTTGAGTCCTATATTGTATTGACTGGGATGAACTGCATCCGGTTAGCATTATTATAATAAGTAAGAAAAAGCCGAGGGTTTTCTTCATCTAAGTTCTCCCTTTATATTGATGGGCAATACTTTTCTTAAGGTTCTTTTAAAAGACTCCCCTCCTGAGCTAGCTATACATCTCGCTACAAACTTAGCTTGTAAAAAAATCAATGAAGCTGAGGAACATCTTTTAATCGAAGCTACATTTCCTCTCTCAATATCTCATAAAATCTCTTTGTAGCATATTTTTCTTTCCACGGACTATGGCCACACTTTTCAAGCAAATAAAAAGTAAAGTTTGAAAGCCTGACTCCTAACGGATGACTTACCCCATCGGCTGGGTGGGGGTCGTAATCTCCGTGTATAGCCACTACCGGGCAGGTGATAAACGATGATTGCTCTAGCAGTTCACCACTTTCACGCATAGCTGCTGCCTCGTTCCATATCGATCGATATATCTTATCGTCCGCCTTTAAACAGTCAACTTCATCTGTTGGAATACTAAATGTATAATAGTTGTCACTTTTAGCAACAAGCTTCCCGAGTCTTTCCAAAATTCCGTTATTGAAGGTTTTATGTGCGGTGCTCATTTTCTTGAGAATGAGATCATACTCCTCACCTTCAATCTCCGTTAAATGATTCCGACGGTTTTTATCAATTTGCTTTACATATTTCATTTCAAATGGGCTGCTACCCACCAGGGTGATTTTTTTTACTAGCTTTGGATGTTTAGCCGCATAAAGAAAGACAAGCCATGCGCCCCATGAATGGCCGACAAGGGTAATAGGCATCATACAGCTTGTTCTGACCACCTCGTCAAGCTCAGTCAGTTGATTACTAATAGTTTTTTCGGTCTGAAGGGGTTCAATAACACCCACATCCTCTGAAAGAACACGCGCAATAGCCGCTACCGAACCGGGAGCTCCAGGTCCACCATGAACGACCGCAACTTCATAAGGTTTTTCTCCATAAAACCGCACGTTCTTCACTAATTTTCCTTTCTGTGTAGCAATCAATTTTATAATTTAAAGCGTTATAAAAAGCTGAACTCACTTCTCAACTGAATCCGACCTTTTAGTGCTTGCTTTATTCATTTTCCTAATTTCATAATTACCGTATTAATACCAGCAGGATTTTTCCCGCCGTCTTTAAAGTCTCTAAAACCAAACTTCAAATACATCCTTCTTGCCATTTCGCCAACTTTAATTTGAGGAGAAAACGTTTGTACGAAAATAGGTTTATTATCATCCAAATAATTTATTGCCTTTTTCAGTAATTGATAGCCATACCCTTTCCCACGGCTTTCCTCTCTTACTGCTAACCAAGATATTTCATTCTCAGTTTTATTAATAGCTATTATTCCTTCTATATTGCAATCATTCGCAATACAAATGGCTGAGGAGTCAGATATGCATTTCTTAATACCGTTTTGAAACTCTGTATTTGTAACCATCTCACCAAATACCGGCTCAACTTCTCTGGCTATATCTAACCAAGCATTATAATCTTCCATTTCAACAAACCTAATCATATTATAATCGCCTTCTTATGTAATATTTAATAATGGGAGCATGTTTTTAGAAGAAATTAGTGATTTCCCTGGCTAACGGCCAAGTGCCTTTAGGTTTGCCTGAAGTGATCTAATCAGCATAGGTGTTGCTGCTGTTTCAGGCAACCCCAAAGCACGTACAACCCGTTTGCATAAATCCATTATGTCAGTTTGCAAGGCATCGCCAGTGGCATTTTCGACAACTAACCCGTAAATCCGCTTAAGGTAACTTATACTCTCTCCCATCAGTTGGTATGCATAGTCGCTATTCCTGGGCACATCCCAAGCAGACAGGAGATAGTGGATACCTTCTACGGCCTTTAACTTTTCAATTGAGTTAACAGATGACTCATAATCATCGTAAATGGGCATGTCTTCCGGCAGCGGCACTGCATCGCCGGAGAATAACGCCCCATCTTCTGGAAACCACAGGGAAATGGAACCTTCGGAGTGGCCCGGTGTGTGAAATACCTCCAAGCTCAAGCCATCTCCCAAGTTCAGAATATCCCCTTCACCAACCAGGCGGTCAATGGCAACGGAACCTCCTACGAGAGTGTGAAATCCAGGAACGGGACGTTCTCTGATTTGCAGATCGACATCTTCGATCCAATTCTTTTCACCGGGATGTGCCACAACGACACATCCAGTGGATTCTTTTATTGACTGTATAGCTCCAATATGATCCGGGTGGGAGTGGGTTAAAATAACCATATCAATTTCTTCCGGGCTGCGTCCCGTATGATGCAAATAGTCATAAATTATCGTTTCGGCGGAACTCACTCCGGTATCTTGAGGCAAATTCGTGGACCATAAATAAGATATGCATACACGAATCGGTCCAAGGATACCTTCGGGCTGACATTTATCTGGAAAGGGATTTTCAATGCATGTATATATTTAGTAACCTGCATTTCGTTACCTCCGGCGTAGCTAGAGTATAGTATTTCACAGCAATCTTCCCCTTATTAGGGAGTAACCCCACCTTACAGATTTATAGCCTCAATATGGATAATGCGAAGGTGATACTAATACCCAGCCAATGACCGGACATTATCGAGCAATAAACAACTTGCATCGTAAAACAGGCATATTGTGCAAGAATTTCTCCCCCACCCTTGTTATTACTATTCAACCCTGTAAGACCCGTCGCGTTAAGTTACAGGATATGGTATAATTTTCGTAATAGTGGAGGTGGCATAAATGGCCGTGGATAAGCTCGTTGAGGAAATACGAAAATTAACTCGAAAACAAAAAACCGAGTTGTTTTACAAATTAGGCCTTAAATTAAACCAAGATCTCGAAAATAGTGAACAATTCCAGACTAGAACTCCTGGCACCAGCGGAAAAGACCTTTTAAAATTTGCTGGTAGTATTGATAAATTGGACCTGGATAATATCCAAAAAGCCATCGAAGATGAATGTGGAAGGATAGATCATGATGAGTGGTAAATATCTACTCGATACAAATATAGTTATTGCCCTATTCGCCGAGGATGCCATTGTAATAAATTACTTAAGTAAAGCTACTCACGTATTTATCCCCTCCATAGTTATTGGAGAACTTTATTATGGAGCTTATAATTCCCGCCGTACTGAAGAAAACTTATCACAACTAAGGAGTTTTGCCCGGGAAAATACTATAATTCCATGCAACGAATTAACTGCTCAATATTATGGTCAAATTAAATACGAATTAAAGAAGAAGGGGCGTCCAATTCCAGAGAATGACCTTTGGATTGCTGCACTTGGCAAGCAATATGGTATAACCCTTGTTTCACGAGATACCCATTTTAGTAATATTGATGAGTTAGGACTTGAGACCTGGTAAACTCACCACTTCAATAATCTGCAGCACTTTGCCCAAAAGTTATTCGAGATCATGGCTTTCGACCGGTTCTACAACCCGCATTGTTTCCAGTTACTTCATAACTGCTGCGTATTTTACTTAATTTTGTTCATGATCATTTCCGACTTTAGGATTACAATTGGAGAAATCAGTGCTGGCTTAATATGGATAATGCGAAGCAGTTAATGCCTATCCCGATGACTAAACATTACCTACAGAATGTGCAACAACAAATTTTGACACTTTTTCCCTCTGTGGTAAAATGGAGTTTAAACAGAGCCATCAGGCTTTTAGAAAGGAGAAACTCATAAATTTGTCATCTGAAGTTTGTGGAGTTAACCCTTTAGATACACCAAAAGCAAGGTGTCCTAGATGCGGTGAGTTGGGTAAAAGGGTAAACATGGAAACGATAAAAAATATTGTTAAAAGTGACCGCCTTCCGTCCACATTGGAAGGCTATTATCTATGTGTTTCCGATAAATGTGACGTAATATATTTTGGCCAGCAAACCCTCTATAAAGATGACATTAAAGTCAAAGTATGGTTTAAAGAAAGAGATCTTTCTGTACCTGTCTGTTATTGTAAGGACGTTACAAAAGCTGACATTATCGAGCATATTTCCGAGCGAAAGTGTTGTAATGATATTAAAGATATTCAAGGGCATACTGAGGCTAACACGGGTAAAGAATGTCTAACTAAAAACCCTGCTGGAACATGATGTAGACCTGCAGTGCAATCGGTGATTGCCGAAGCTTTATTGCTAAGAAAAAATTCCTCGGAATGATGAACCAAAATTAAACCCTTAGGTCGCTTTATACCTATTTTGTGCACCAGATTTTTCTTCATGATATTGCCCAACATGATTATAAAGTTAGCTCAGCATAAGTCACCGTTGGACCTACCACACATGCATGCAAAAGCCTGTTGAATAGCTGGTTACGCCACTTTCTACGGTTAAAACGGTAGCAAAACTCATCTAAATAGGCCTGCAAATGGCTTTTATCGAGGCCATGGAAAGTACCAACCATGAAAGCCTTAGCATTAGAAATAAGGGCATGTACCCAATGAAGTTTTTCTTCGGCTTCTGGGGAAGAAGATAGAACTCGCTCATGAGTATATCCTTGGGATTTTAACTCACGGTCGGACATTGCAGTTCTAATCTTATGAAGCATTAGCCATGCTGTAGGATAACTGACATCAATACTATGCTGTAAAGAAAGGGCGGAGAAGCCTCGTTTGTCATTGGCAACCAGGAATATGGCCCAAAACCATTTCCGCAACGCTGTGCGGGTCTTATGGAAAATGGTCCCTGCTGTGAGGGAAGCTTGATAATTACAATCTCGACATTGATAGTGCCGACGTGAAGAGATATGGTAGTATTCCTTGCATCCACAGCGAGGGCACTCAAAACCCTCTGCCCAACGCATATTGAAAAGGTGCTCTTGACAAGCCTCTTCGCTGCTAAAACGTTGCTGAAATTCAAATAAACTCAACATCTTTTTGTTGTGCCATAATCTTGGTTCCCCTCCCACTTATTAACTATGGCCATTATAGCACATATGTTCCCTGGTGAGAAGGAGTTACTGATTAAGCTTGATAGTCATGTTTTTTTATGTAGTAATATATTTGTTAAACGTACCACTGTAAAAATCTAAAGTACCATATACACACCCCATCACTACTTGACAAAACTATTCAATTTTCTTTATCCAGTCCCAAACGTAATCAGCTGCACCTTCCCATCCTGGTTCACCAATTAACCAATGAGCATGGTTTTCAAATTCTTTATAAGTGGAGACTCCCTGATAAAATTCCGCAACTTTTTTAATTAACAGCGGAGGAATGCAATTATCTTCTGACGCTGAAATAATGAGCACAGGGCAGATTATTTTATTTGCATCTACATACGCTGCTTTATTAGGATCTATTTTCCATGCATTAATCTCAAAAGTTGCCAAACCTGACTCATGGACAAATTTATCATAAATTGCTCTCTGTTCTTCCGACGACAATAGATGTAGTTCAAGGTAAACTGCGTCATCAAAATTAGGCTTAAGAGGTTCCTTAAACCAGTTTGGATTGGATAGTATACTTTGAAAACCCTTCGGTATATCCTCTGGACCTGAAGTCATTTCCGTTAAATCCAAAATACCTGCTGGCAATGCCGTTGATAATAAAATAAGAGCTTTAGCTAAACCCCGACTACCTAATATTTGTGCCAGCAACCCACCCATAGAATGACCTATTATTATTGGCTTTTCATCTAACTTATTAATTTCTTGCTCTAAGTCGTTTGCATAGTCTAACAAACTGGTTGTTCCCAGTCTATCGTCAGGGGTATCCTTAGCATCGAGATTATGATAACGCAAATTAGGGGTGAGACATTTAAAGCCCCTTTCTGTCCACTTGCACATAATTACCTACACAATCATGGTGTGTTTTTTCATAATTAAACAACCAAATCTATTTATCCCCCCTCAGCAAAATGCTAAAATTTTAGCAAATTGTTTGGGGGGATTTTTATTG